>JAJDNM010000069.1 GCA_022340665.1 Acidobacteriota bacterium
GTCGTTGCTGGCCTCCTCCGGTTTCGGGTTGACCTCCTGCAGCTCCTGCATGGCCTTGAGGCCGAGCGGGGTGGCCGCGTTGTCGAGCCCCAGCATGTTGGCCGCCATGTTCATGACGATCGAGCCCATCGCCGGGTGGCCTTCGGGGATGCCCGGAAAAAGCCTCTTCAACAAGGGTCCGAAGGCGCGGGCCAGGATGTCGATGGCGCCACCCTTTTCGCCCAGCTTCATGATCCCGAGCCACAGGCACATGATGCCGGTGAGGCCGAGGGAGATCTCGAAACCGGTCTTGGCGAGATCGAAGGAGGCGCCGACCATGGCCGCCCAGACTTCGTGGTCGCCGAGGAAGAGGGACTTGATGACGCCGACCAGGAAGGCGACCAGGAAGAACGCCCCCCAGACCTTGTTCAGCACGATCCCACCACAGAGAGGGCGTTGAGGACCTGCAACGCGACGCCAATCGCCATTGCATTCTCATCGACGTCGAAAAGCCCGAAGTGCACCGGGTGTACGATTCCCTCTGCCTCGTTGCGCACGCCGAGGGAGTAGAACGCCCCCGGGATCTCGGTCAGGTAGAAGCCGAAGTCCTCGACCCCCATCAGGGGTCGATCGAAGATGACGGCCGATTCTTCGCCGAGCAGTCTTCGCGAGTTCTCACGCACCAGCTCGACCATTTGCTCGTCGTTGATGACCGGATCGTAGCTCGGCGTGATCGTGACCTCGGCCCGAGCACCCATCGCCCGCGCTACGGTTCTAGCGGTTTCCTCGATCCGCTGCAACACGGAGGCGCGCACCTCGCGATCGAGGCACCGCACGGTGCCCGCCAGCCGCACTCTGTCCGCAATGATGT
The DNA here is from genome assembly GCA_022340665.1 of Acidobacteriota bacterium. Lineage (NCBI taxonomy): Bacteria > Pseudomonadati > Acidobacteriota > Acidobacteriota bacterium. The sequence continues at coordinate 851 of JAJDNM010000069.1, forward strand.
TGGTCTGGTTGCCACCTTCGATGACGCCCAGAGTCACGACCGCCGCCGCCCGTGCGTCGACATTTCGGCTGACAATCGACTGCATGGCGGTGACGATGTGTGCGGCGGCGACGATGGCGTCGACGCCGACCGAGGGGTAGGCCGCATGGGCGGCCTTGCCGTGCACCACGATCTCGAGATCGTCCGAGGAGGCGTTGCGCTGACCGTAGTGGAGCCCGATCGTACCGACATCGAGGGAGGAATCGACGTGGACGCCGAAAATCGCTTCGACCTTAGGGTTCTCGAGAGCCCCGGCCTCGATCATCAGCTTCGCTCCGCCGACCGTCTCCTCCGCAGGCTGGAACAGCAGCTTGACGATTCCGTTGAATGATTCCTTCTCCTGCTCCAGCAACCTGGCCGCGCCGAGGAGCATCGTGGTGTGCACGTCGTGTCCGCAGGCATGCATCTTTCCGGGGACCTTCGATGCGTAGTCGACGTCCTTGTCATCCTGGATCGGCAGCGCGTCGAGGTCCGCCCTGAGGGCCACGATTCCGCCCTCACCGCCCCCTCGAATGACGCCGAGCACGCCCGTTCCTCCCAGACCCGCCTGAAAATCGATCGACAGCTCGCGCAGGATCCCCTGGACCTTCTGGCTGGTCCGATGTTCCTCGAGGCCGAGCTCCGGATGCTGGTGGAGGTCACGGCGGATTTCGATCATCCAGGGCAGAATTCCCTTTGCGGCAGTCAGGATCTCGGATGGCGCGCCCAGGTCCATCGCGCGAAGATAACACGACGGAACCAGTGTTGAGTTTTGAGTTCTGAGTTTTGAGTTTTGAGTTACTGACGCCCTCACGATTGCAGTGGGTCGGTGGTGGAACTCAAAACTTCACTCGAAAACGAGCTCTCGCGGATGCAGCTCGTTTTCGAGCAGCCTCGCCAGCTTCTGTCGCTCCTTGATGACCACCACCCGCTCACCGTCAACCAGGACCTCGGCCGGGCGGACCTGGTCGTTGTAGTTGGAGCTCATCGACATGCCGTAGGCCCCGGCCGAAAAGACGCCCATCAGGTCGCCACGCCTTACCTTTGGCAGGTTGCGTCCGCGAGCGAGAAAGTCGCCGGTCTCGCAGATCGGCCCGACCAAATCGCTGGGGTGGAGGTCAGGCAGCTCGAGCTGCTGGGTGACGGTTTGCGGGACGTGATGGGGCTCGACCTCGATCGGCCAGGCGAAGTGGAAGGCGCGGTAGAAGGCGGGCCGGATGAGAGTGTGCATGCCGGCGTCGCCGATCACGAAACGCGTGTTCCGCCCCTCCTTGACGTGCTGGACGCGGGTTACGAGCACTCCCGAGTTGGCCATGATCAGCCGTCCCGGTTCGAGCACGATCTGCAGACCTCTGCGAACCCGCTCCTCGAGCAGGGGGATCAGCGCCTCGGCGAAGGACTCGATCTCCGGCGCCTCTCCGTCGGTGTAACTCATCGGCCAACCGCCGCCGAGATCGAGCACCGAGATGGGATCGCCGGCCGCTTCGAGTTCGTTGATCAACCGCAGCAGGACTCGCACCGAGGATTCATACGGCTCGATCTCGTAAACCGGTGAGCCGATGTGAACGTGCAGGCCGACCAGTTCGACCGAGGGGACGTCGCGGTATTCCGCGAATACCTTCGGAACCCGTGACCAGCGGACACCGAACTTGTTCTCCTCCTTGCCGGTTGTGGTGTACTCGTGGGTGCGCGCGTCGACGTCCGGGTTGACCCGAATGCAGGCGCGGGCCACCGTCTCGAGCTCGGCCGCGACCCGCGCGAGGACCTCGAGCTCGCTCTCGGACTCCACGTTGAAGAGGCCCACGGACCCTCGGTCCTCGATGTTCTCGCCTCCGAGGCGCTCGGCGTCGCCGGCGAGCGGGCTCCACCGCCCGTCGAGCGCCGCCCGCTGCTCGGCCTCGGGCTTGCCGACGCCGGCAAAGACCATATCCTTCAGCGGCACGCCAGCCAGCCAGGCTCGTTCGAGCTCGTTGCCGGAGACCACGTCCATACCGGCGCCCAGATCGTGGAGGAGCCGCAGGATGTGCAAATTCGACGATGCCTTGATGGCGTAGTGGAGGTGGGCTCCGAGCGGCGCGAAGGCGCGCTCGATCCTGCGATAGGAGGAGCGGATGGCCTCGGCGGAGTAGACGTAGGTGGGGGTGCCGACCACCTCGGCGATATCCGAAATCGGAACCTCGTCGGCGTGGAGCGCGCCGTCTCGGTAGGAGAATGCATCCAGGGGCTGCGTCGTCACTTCAGGCTTCCTAGTCCGTTTTGGGATAGAGATAGTTGTTGTTGCGTTTTACGCGGAACACGTTGCCGTTCTCGTCGAGCTCGAAGGTCACCAGGTCCTTGTTCGGTCGGCGGAAGGTCGAACCCTCGACCGGGGTCAGGGGTTCGTAACCCCAGGTAGCGTCGGCGTGCGGCGGATAATCGTAGCCATAGATCACGAGCTCATCGTTCAAGATCAGGACCTCGTACTCCCAACCCCAGGGGTCCGAGTAGAGGCCGACGTACCGCTGCCACGAGGGATCGACTTCGGCCTTCGGTGCCTTCGGCTCCGCTGTCGCCTCCAGGATCGACGGCGCGATCGCCTGGTAGGCCTGCCTGGCGACCGTCGCCGGGCTGCCGTCGTCGGCATTGATCGCGACGATCACGGCGATCTTCTCGCTCGGCACGGTGAGGAGGTTGCTGACATCGGCACCGATCGAGCCGCCGTGGCCGACGAAGTTCTTGCCGTCGCGGCGAGACACCTGGAAGCCCAGGCCCCGGCCCCCGGTAAAGCTGTCATAGACCCATTGAACTCTGTGCATCTCTCGGAGCGTGCTGCCCTTGAGGATCTGCTCACCCCCGGCAGGACCTCCCCGGAACTGGAGCGAGGCGAAGCGACCGAGGTCCTCGACGGTCGAGATGATGCTGCCCGCCGGCGAGATCGCTCCCGTCTGGTAGTAGCCCATCGAATTCCGCGTGCCGTCGGATCCCGCCAGCATGTAGGCGGTCGCCAGCCGATCCAGCAGCTCTCCTTCAGGCGGTTTGGTGCTCGAGCTCGCCATCCCGAGGGGTTCGAGGATGTTTTCCTCGACGTAGTCGGTCCAGGGCTTGCCCGAGACCTGAGTCACGATTTCCCCGAGCAGTGACATCCCGAGGTTGGAGTAACTGTAGGTCGTTTCGGGCGGATTGAGGACATTCTGTGTTTCGATCGACCTGGCCAACTCTTGCCGGGTCGGAAAAACGTGATCGGTCCAGTACGGGAAGGCCGCTTCCCGCGCCAGTCCGGCGGTATGGGTCAGCAGGTGACGGATGGTGATTTCTGGAGAATCAGGGAATGGGTTAGGCACCGCGAACCACGGCAGATAGAGCGAAACCGGGTCGTCGAGTCGGAGCTTGCCCTGATCCCGCAGCTGCATGATCGCGGTCGATGTAAAGAGCTTGGTGATCGAGCCGATCCGGTAGATTGTGGACGGAGTCGTGGGGGTCTTCGACTCCAGGTCGGCGTAGCCGTATCCCGCCGACCACACGATCTCCTGGTCGTAGACGACCGCGATCGAGAGGCCCGGCACATTGCGGGAGGCTATGTGTTGTTCGACCCATCTTTCGAATACATCAATTGCGTCGGCGACCGCGGGCTCCTCGGCAAGTGTCGTCTCGGCTCGAGCGATCGGCAGGATCGCTATCAGTAGAAGTGCTGCAATGCAAACGGTTTTCCAGCGCATTCAAGGCTCCTTCTATGCATCAGCAGGGGAGTATACGCGACACTTGATCGAATTAGGAATTAGGAATTAGGAATTAGGAATTAGGAATGAGGAATGAGGAATTCGGAATGCCCCCCATCCGCCTCCACGTTGTCATTCTGACCGAGCATCCGAAGGATGCGAGTGGAGGAATCTGTGAGAAATGCAAGAGCGCGATGCTGCATTGCCCATAGATCCTTCGACTTCGCGCCCCTTCGGGACGCTTCGCTCAGGATGACGTTCCGACTGGGCTGCCGAGGCCAGCCCGTCGTCACGTCATTTCGGATTTCCCATCCGCACTTTCAGAGAACGGGAGGGTGGAGGGGAACTCAAAACTCAACACTCATAACTCAACACTCATAACTCAAAACTCAAAACTCAAAACTCGGTCGCGCCGAGCGACCGTTTACAATGCCCCGCATGTTGACGCTCGCATTCGTTCTCGCGGCTGGTCTTCAAACGACAACCACGGTGATCTCACCTGCCGAGCTCTGGGACTCGTGGCCGGGCGAGCGCTTCGTTCAGACCCCTGCGCCCTGT
>JAJDNM010000070.1 GCA_022340665.1 Acidobacteriota bacterium
AACGTCGTTTTCAAGAGTCCGGATTTTGGCGACACGTGGGAGATCATCAGCCCGGATCTCACAACCGACGATCCGGAGAAGCAGGGTGAGGCGGGCGGACCAGCGTGGAAGGAGAACACCACCGCCGAATACCATTGCACCATCATCAGCCTCGCTGAGTCGGAGGCTGAAGCAGGACTGTTGTGGGTCGGGACGGATGATGGAAACCTCCAGCTGAGCCGCAACGGCGGCAGTTCGTGGACCAATCTGTCCGCAAATGTGCCTGGGCTGCCCGCGCACTCGCCGGTGTCGCATATCGAGCCGTCTCGGGTTTCCGCGGAGCGCGCCTGGGCCGCCTTCGACCGGCATCTCTTCGACGATTTCAGACCACTGATCTACCGCACCGACGATTTCGGAGCTACTTGGAAGCCGGTCGTCGGCGATCTCCCGGAGGGTGCATGGGTGTGGGTGGTGCGTGAGGACCCCCGAAACCCGAATTTGCTTTACGCGGGCACCGAGCTCGGGCTGTATGCGACTCGCAACGGCGGACAGAGCTGGCAACGTCTGCACCTGAAGAACCTGCCGCCGGTCGCGGTGCACGACATTCTCGTCCACCCTCGCGAGAACGACCTCATCCTCGGCACCCACGGGCGCGCCATTTGGATCTTCGACGACGCGACCCCTATCCAGGAATTTGACGATGACATCTCGGCCAAGGTGGCCCACTTCTTCCCGATCCGGGACGCGCTGCGATACCCGGTCAGGGGGACTAGGTACGGCCTCGGTGACAAGGTCCACCGTGCGCCGAACCCACCCGCCGGTGCGCTCATTGCCTTTTTCCTCAGGGATGCCATTGAGCCCGATGGCGACAAGATCACAGACAGCTCCAAGGCCCAAGATCGGGTGAAGATCGAGATCATCGACGACGGGGGGACGATCATCCGCACCCTGAAGAAAGTGCCCACTGAAGCGGGTGTCAACCGTGTGGCCTGGGACCTCACTACGGACCTTCCCGACATCTTCCGGAGAGATGAAGAGATGGAGGAGTGGTACGGGCCCCCAAAGGGCGTTGCCGTACTTCCAGGAACCTACACCGTGCGGCTGACCGTCGACGACCAGGTTCTGGAAGAGACCGTTGTCGTTTCGGTGGATCCGACGGTGGACGTGGACAACACTGCGCTCGAGGCGCAATTTGCAGTTGCGATCGAACTCAACCAGGCCTGCTCCGCGGTAAACCGGGCGGCCACGGGGATAGATGCCGTTGTGAAGCAGCTCGAATCTAGAAGGGCGAACGCCGAGACGCTCTCGGACAAAGACCTACCAGAGGATATGAAAGAGCTCTTCGAACAGAAGGGAGATCAGCTCGAAATCCTGCTCGAATCGATCACCGGGGACGAGGATCTCGGAGGCTGGAGTGAGGGGCCGCAGCTCGCGGACAATCTCTTCTTCCTTCTGCGCAATATCGATTCCGGTTTCGCGACACCGACGGCCGCCCAGGAGTTGCTCGCAGCCGAGCTTCTGGAGGAAGCCGAGGCAAAGCTCGACGAGGTCAACACCTTCTTCGGTCAGGGCATTGACGAGCTCAACCGTAGCCTTGAGGGTTTTGGCGTGGCGCCGGTGACAGCTCCGGAGCCGGTGGAAATGCAACGGAGTGACGGCTAGGACAGGCAGCAGACCTGGTCGAATGGCGCACGGCGGCCTCGAGAAAAAATGTTTCAGAAGTGAAATGCGTCTGCGTCTCACATGCGTTATAGTGTTCGTCGTCCATTCATCGTGACGGACAGGCGAACCATGACTGGTTGAGACCCTGATTCGAGGTGGTCGAGAAGGGTGCTCGACGCCAGGTGATCGTCTGGGTTCGTGTACGGAATGGGCGACCCAGGGGGACCATCGAATGATCGGTACGACACTTTCGCACTTCCGGATCACCGACAAGCTCGGTGAAGGTGGGATGGGCCAGGTGTGGCGCGCCCAGGACTCGAAGCTCGGGCGCGAGGTGGCACTCAAGGTGCTCCCGGAGGAGTTTGCCAAGGATCCCGAGCGCATGGCGAGGTTCGAGAGGGAAGCCAAAGTACTTGCCAGCTTGAACCACCCGAACATTGCGACGCTGTACGGGTTGGAATCCATCGCGTCGGACGCGGACGTGGGACAGACGACCTTTCTGGCAATGGAGTTGGTGGAGGGGGAAGACCTTACGGAGCGGATCAAGCGGGGGCCTGTGCCGGTCGAGGAGGCGGTCGCAATCGCTCTGCAGATCGCGGAGGCGCTGGAGGCGGCCCACGAGCAGGGGATCGTTCACCGAGATTTGAAGCCGGCCAATATCAAGCTCCGACCCGATGGCACGGTCAAGGTGCTTGACTTCGGCCTGGCCAAGGCGTGGGACGCGGACTCCGAGGGCGCCAACCTTTCAATGTCGCCAACGCTGACCGCGCACGCGACCGCGGCCGGCGTGATCATCGGCACGGCGGCCTACATGTCACCCGAACAGGCGGCGGGCGTGGCGGCTGATCGCCGGGCGGACATCTGGGCCTTCGGCGTCGTGCTGTGGGAGATGCTGACCGGGAACAAGCTCTTCGAGGGCGAGACGGTCTCGCACGTGCTCGCGTCGGTGCTCAAGGATGATGTCGATCTCGCCGTGCTGCCGGAGGCAACACCGGTGCGGCTGCGCGAGCTCATCGAACGCTGTCTGAAGAAGAAGCCGCTGCAGCGGCTCCAGGCGATCGGCGACGCGCGCATCCTGCTCGACGAATATCGGGCCGATCCGGAGGCGTTCGAGCGGACGTCATTGAGGTCGCCGTCGGAAAGTGATGCGCAACCGATGTGGAAACGGGCGCTGCCATGGGCGGTCGCCGCCGGCGCCGCCGTTGCGGCTCTGGTCTTCGCCTTTGGCAGTTTTTCGAGAGGAGGAGCGGTCGACAGCGCCATCCGCTTCCAGGTGCCGCCGCCCGAGGGTCGCGGTTACCAGCTCGACTCCGTTCGTCCCGGGCCGGTGGTGGTCTCACCCAACGGGAAATCGCTTGCCTTTTCCGCGTGGGACGCCGATGGCCAGGTGCGGGTCTTTGTCCGTGACCTCGACGAGGTGCAGCCGAGAGTCCTGGCCGGGACCGAGGGCGCGCAGTACCCCTTCTGGTCTCCCGATTCGAAGAACCTGGGTTTCTTCGCCGACAGCAAGCTCAAAAAGGTCAGCGCCTCGGGCGGACAACCACTCACGCTGTGCGATGCCCCCGACGGAAAGGGTGCGTCGTGGAGTCCCGAGGGTGTGATCCTCTTCGCCCCGACAGCGACGAGCCCGATTCAACGCGTGTCCCAGCTGGGGGGCGAACCGGTCGATGTCACGACCTTCGATAAGGATCGGGGCGACGATTCTCACCGCCACCCCAGGTTCCTGCCGGATGGGAAACATTTTCTCTATCTGGCCCGTTTACCCGAAGGGCCCAGGGAGGGGCAGGCGATCGTTGCTGCGTCTCTCGAAGATGGCGATGAAAAGGTTCTGGTCCGCTCTCCCGCCGCGGCGGAGTACGCCTCCGGCCACCTGCTCTTCCTGCGCGAGCGGACTCTCATGGCGCAGCCCTTCAATCCCGACAAGCTCGAGCTCTCGGGTGAGCCGTTTCCGGTGGCCGACACCGTTGTCCTGATCTCGACCGGCACCGCGCAGGCTGTATTTTCCGCCTCACAGACTGGTGTTCTCGCGGTGCAGAGCGGCGTATTGTCGGCCGATCTCGTCATGCGGTGGCGAGGCCGGGACGGAGCCGTCCTCGACACCATTGGCGAGCCTGCTCGTTTTACCGACGACATCCGGCTGTCGCCGACCGAGGACACCGCAATCGTCCAGATTCGGGCGGAAGAGGGCGACAACCGCGATCAATGGGTCGTGGAGCTCGACCGCAAGCTGAGGACCCGTTTCACGTTCAGCCCTGATGGAGACGACGCACCCGTCTTTTCGCCAGACGGCGAGACCGTGCTGTGGGAGGTGACGGACGAAGCCGAACGTATGACCCTCAACCGCAAGTCGATCGGCGGGTCGGGAGATGGTGAGGTGCTGGCGGAGTTCGACAAGGAAACCTGGCCGGCATCCTGGCACCCCTCGGGCGACACGGTGCTCCTCGGGCAACAGGTGTCGCAGACGCCGGCCAATATCGACCTTCTGGTGTGGCCCATCAGTGGTGGCGGGAAGCCGGAACCCTGGCTGGCCACCGAGTTCATCGAGTACACCGGGAGTTTCTCCCCCGACGGCCGCTGGGTGGTGTACGGCTCCAACGAGAGCGGCAACTGGGAAATCTTTGTCGCCCCATTTCCCGGCCCAGGCCGCAAATGGCAGGTGTCGGTCGGCGGCGGTGCATGGCCGATCTGGCGACGAGACGGCGCGGAGATTCTCTACGTCAACCTTTCCGGGGAAATCATGGGAGTGCAAGTCGACGAACGGGGATCCGGTCTCTCCTTTGGACAGCCGCAGACGCTCTTCGAGTTCAGAACGACCGCCGTCGGATATGGTTTCGACGTGTCGGCGGACGGTCAACGGTTCCTGGTCGTCGAGCCGGCCGAGAATGTGCCTCCTGAACCGGTCACCGTGGTCGTCAACTGGCCGGCGGCGATCGAGGCCCAGCGATGATCGGGTCCACTCTCGCGCAGTACAAGGTGATCGCCGCGCTCGGTGAAGGTGGTATGGGTCAGGTGTGGCTCGCCGAGGACACAAAGCTCGGGCGCGAGGTGGCGCTCAAGGTACTGCCGGAGGAGTTCGCGACGGATCCCGAGCGGATGGCTCGCTTCGAGCGGGAAGCGAAGGTGCTCGCTTCGTTGAACCATCCGAATATCGCGACGCTCTATGGCCTCGAAACGGCTGGGATGGCCGGGAACTCAAAACTCAAAACTCAAAACTCAAAACTGACCTCGGACGCCGAGGTTTCCGAGGTCA
>JAJDNM010000071.1 GCA_022340665.1 Acidobacteriota bacterium
TCCAGGGAGGTGGGTGGAGCTGGGGCTGCTCGCACTCGATGGCCCAACTCGTCGGCTACCACGTAGGCGGGGCTGGCTTCACCGCCTTCTGCTCGACCGATTGCTACCCGAACCCTCCGGGACTGACGATGAACAACGGCGTCTCGATCTTCGAGGGCGATGGCAACTGCGGCGGCCTGGTGTCGGTGCAGCTTGGCCAGATGGCGGAAGCCGAGGTCGGCTGGAGGATCGTCTTCAACGCCCAGGACACGGTCAACTCGGTCGCCTACGGCGTCGGCTTCGCCACCGCTGCGGGCGGTCTCACGCCCAGCGTCACCTGGCTGACCTCGACCACCGGAATCGACGAACGCGATCCGGTGATGGCGCGGATCGGTTCGGGCACACCGGAGCGTTACCTGGTCGGCTGGAGAACCGAGAGCGACGGCGCCTTTCACCTCGGAGTGATCGACGACGCCGGCGCCTTCCTCGAAGGCCCGGAGCAGCTGAGCCCGTCCGGCCCCGGTTGGGGCAACCGTGACGACTCCTTCCGCCAGACCGCCGACAGCACGATCGCCTGGGTCGAGGGCGCTTCCAACTCATCAGTCCTCATGCTCTACAACTACCTCGACGCGGCACTTTTTGCGGACGGCTTCGAGACCGGCTACCCGGACCGATGGAGCGCGAGCACGCCGTAGCGAGGGTGCCACGTTTCGAGTAGCCGGATCGTGGGAGTCCGGGGCCTCTTCCGGCCCGCGGCGACTACTCTTCGGTAGTCTCCTCCGCGGAAGCCGGAGTCAGTGTATAGCCCATCTGCTGGAACATGGACAGCTGGTTGTAGTACTGCCAGACCTCGGTCGTTTTCCCGTCGACCGCGCGTGAGATCGCGACCCCCTGGAGCTGGACCGGCTGACCGCTGGGCGGTAGACCCTGGAGTGGGCCGGTGTTGGTTCCGGTCATCGTCCACCGGATCACGGTCTTGTCTCCGGCCACGAGGACCTCGTCGAAGGTGACGTGGAAATCCGGAAACGCGGTACGGAAGTCAGTCACGAGCTCCTTGAAGGCAGCCGTGCCGACGACATCCTCACCGATATCGACAACGTGCCAGACGAAGTCCGGGGCGTACAACTCGTCCACCAGGCCGAGGTCGCCGTTGTTCCAGATTGCCAGGTAGGGATCCATCGGAGGGATCTCCACCTCCGGCGCTTGGGTGCTTGGACAGCAGCCGATTGCTATCCCCACCACTCCGAGCGCGATCACCAGGCCAAACAGATTCTTCACGGGTGTCTTGTGACGCATGTCCTCCTCCTTCGCTCGTCCGGACGAGCGCACTCGATCAATCAACGACGGTGGTCGATACCAACCAAGATGTGTCCTGCGGTACGTGAAGTCAACCGATGCGTGCTTGCCCGCTCTCAGGGACACTCGGCGGAGCTTCGGCTCCGCACACGGTGTCCGGTCCCCAGGCCCTGCTGTGCCGCGAACTGGGCGAAGAGCCCGCCGGCCGCGATCAGCTCGGCGAAGGTACCGCTCTCGACGATTCGCCCGCTGTCGAGGACGTGAATCATGTCAGCCTCGGCGATCGTCGACAGCCGATGGGCCACCGCCAGCGTGGTGCGGCCCTCCGACGCCCGATCCAGGGCGGCCTGCACGAGCCGTTCCGAGACCGTATCGAGGGCGCTGGTCGCTTCGTCCAGAAGGAGCACCGGAGGGTCCTTGAGCAGCACCCGGGCGATGGCGATCCGCTGCTGCTCACCGCCCGAGAGCCGGTAGCCGCGCTCCCCCACCACGGTCTCGTATCCGTCCTCGAAGCTCATGATGGTGTCGTGGATATTGGCCGCGCGGCAGGCCTCTATCATCTCGGCATCACTCGCGTCGGGCTTGGCGTACCGCAGGTTCTGGGCGATCGTCGCGTGAAACAGGTAGTTTTCCTGGCTCACTACGCCGATGTTTTCCAAAAGAGATTGGTGACGCAAACGGCGTTCATCCACGCCCGCGAACCACACACTGCCGGCGGTCGGATCGTGCAGCCGCGCGACGAGGTACACAATCGTGGTCTTGCCCGATCCACTCGGGCCGACGAAGGCCACGGTCTCGCCGGGCTCAGCGGTGAATGACACATCGCTCAGGATCGGCAGAGCCTCGACTCGCGCGTCCGGATAGCGAAACTCCACGTCGCGGAACTCGATGCGGCCCAGCGGACCGGGGCCGTCGTCCACGTTGATCGCATCCGGAGCGTCGACGATGGCGGGCACCAGGTCGAGATACTCGAATATGCGCGCGAACAGCGCTCGCGAGGTCTGTACCTCCAGCGATACCCGCATGAGACCGATCAACGGGCGCAGCAGCCTGGCCTGGACGGCGGTGAACGCGACGATCGTGCCCGCGGTGATCTCCGGGCCCCCGCCGCCGGCCGGCGTCCGCGCCATGAGGAAACCGGCGGCGAGATAGAGAATCGCCGGAACGCTCGACATGATGACCGTGACCACCCCAAAGAACCACTGGCCGCTCATCGCCTGGCGCACCCGAAGCGAGACCAGCCTGCGGTTCTCGGCCTCGTAACGTTCGATCTCGAGAGCCTGGCGATTGAAGACTTTCGAGAGCAGAATTCCGGAGACGTTGAGGGTTTCCTCGGTAATGGCCGTGAGCTCGGACAGCGAAATCTGGGTTTTCGATGCGATGCGCGCACGGATCTGGCCCACACGGCGCTGCACGATCACGAGGCCGGGCATCATCACCACGGCGATCAATGTCAGGCGCCAGTCGAGCGCGATCATCGCGACCAGCGACGCGATGACCGTGACGACGTCACCGACAATGCTGGTAAAGGTAGTGGTCAGGACTCTGGCGACACCGCCGACGTCATTTTGCAGGCGCGACTGGATGAAGCCGGTCTTGGTGCGCGTGAAGAACGCCAGCTCCATGGACTGGAGCAGCCTGAACATATTGACGCGGAGATCCCTCGCCACGCTGTTGCCGACGGTTGACGTGAGCCACGTCTGCCACACGCCGAGGGCAGCGGTTGCCACGTAGATCCCGACCATGATCGCGACGAGCCGCACCAGCAAGCCCATGTGCGGACCCGACCCGTCGGCCGGAAAGAGTGCGTTGTCGAACACGCGTTCGACGATCAGCGGCGGTACCACCCTGGCGGCGGCGGCGACGACGACCAGCACACAGGTGAGGACGATCGCACCGCGGTAGGGTCGAAACAGGGCGAAGACACGGCGCCACAGGTGCGGAATCTCGGGCGCCTGTGCGTTCAGCTCTCGCAGCGCCCTCTCGTCCATCCGCGATGCTCGTCCTCCACCGGGGCCGAAATTCATTCGATTACTCTACACGGGAGCAGTGCGCGGGTGACATAACTCTCGTTTGATGAATCATGGATCGTTCTGGTGCCATTCGCCGTCTGCAGTAGGTACGGGGTGAAGAAGAACGGTTTTACAACCCGCCCCCTGCGTGAAACCTTGGACGAGAAGCACGCATCAGTCGAGCAAACGCCGGGGTATGAGCCCCGCTCAGTGACGTGTCCCGCGACCGCTTGATTTCGAGTCCGGCAACACATCTGAGTGGTCGACGACCGTCCCGTAGTCACTCTGCCACCCTTCGCATGAACTTGTTGAGGTTGAGGTTCCAGGCTTTAGGAGCTTCTGAAAACAACACAGATGTACCGCCGCATGGTACAGCGCCTCTGTGCTAATGTCGGGCGACAGAAAGCTGCTGAACCATTGTCGATCAAGCGTCCGATCACGGAAGTCCGTTCGCCAGAATCGCTGAGTTTTTCAGACAGAAGCTGGATCACGGCTCCCCGGGCTGTCACCGATCCCGATGTGGAAATCGACCGAGCGAACCGCGTTTCACCCCCTCGTGACCGGCGGTTCCAGCCTGACTCAACCAGACCGACTCGCAGAATCGAAAAACCTTCCCGGAGATAAGGCCATGGGATTTCCTCAGCGAAACACGACGTTGCGGGAAACCGGTGCCGTGTTGTTGTTAAGCGCCGCGTCAGCAGTGGCTTTGCCAGCCAGCCCGGCGGCCGCCCAGGGTCCCCCCGTGCCTTTTGCGACTCAAACCCTCATCAACGTGTGGGATGGTCTCAGCGATCAAAACTGGTACTCGGCGGTCGCCTACAACCCGGCACAGGACGAATTCCTGGTCGTCTGGCAACATTGGGGGGGCAGTTCCTCCTGTGAGATCTTCGCTCAACGTGTTGCCCGAAACGGCTCGCTGATTGGATCACCGATACCGGTGGCGGTGGGCCTCTCGAGCACGCTCCCGATTCCGGCAGCTGTCGCCTTCGCACCATCCCACGGGGGATACCTCGTGGTGTACCCGCGTCCGGTGAGCGTTTCAAGCTTCGAAATCGCTGGACGGTGGGTGGCGTGGGACGGCACAGTCGATCCGACAGAGATCACGATCGCGGACGGCGTCGGCAGCCGGGAGCTGCCGGACATCGCCTACAACCCCATCGATGACGAGTTTCTTGTCGTCTGGATGAATGTGTGGCCGGGCGGCGGCCGGGATATCGACGCGAGACGGTTGGATGCCGGAACTCTGGCCTCGCTCTCGTGGGCGAATGTGGCGACAGGGCCCGAATTCCGGATGGATCCCCACGTCGCGTTCGATGAGGCGAGCGGGAAATATCTGATCACCTACAGCCGCGAAAAGACCATGGCATTCGACGTCACCGCCAAGTCAGCGGTGGCCAGTCTGCTCGGCGTGAGCGTGGCCCCTGAAATCGAGGTGTGTGCGGGGACCGGGTGCGATACGTACGGGAACGAACTGGCGAGCGCAAACGGTGAGTTCCTGGTCGCGTGGACAAACGATACAGCCGCGACAAACGACATCGATATCCGTGCGCGCAGGGTTTCCGGGGATGGCGTCCCACAAGGACCGGGCACAGGTTTTGCCATCGAGACCTTCCAGTCGGTGACATCCTGGGGCGGTCAGGTTGGCGACGTGTCACACGTACCGGGGTACGGGTACGTCGTGGTCTGGTCCACGCCTGGAGGTTCCGTGGATCTGTGGGGATGCAGCGTTCTGACGGGCCACGATGCGCCTTGGGGAACCCCGTTCCCGATCGATTCCAGCGCCGAGACGCAGACATTCGCGGCCCTGGCCGCGGCCACACCGGAGGGCGACATGTTCGTCGTATTCTCGGATGGCTGGAGCACCTCAGATGTCACCTACGATCTCCGCGGCTACCTGTTCAGCTCCGGCGTGGTGGTGTTCGGGGACGACTTCGAAAACGGCACATCCGCGAACTGGTCCAGCACGATCCCTTGACAGCCAGCCAACCTGAGTGCCGGATATCAATTTGAAAAGGTGGTGTCGTCCGCCCCTTCCGGAGATGAACCAATGAATGTGAATGTGGCAACCTAGAACTACGCATCAACCTCGTCGGCTGGAGGCAATGTGGTTGCAGACGATCTGGGCTATTTCCGAGTTGAAATCGAAATGATGTTCGAGGGGCCAGTCGAGCTCGATCTCGACGATGAGGAATCCCCGAATGTGGCGAACGGGTACTACCAGCTATTCGGTGTAACGGGGTCGAGCTATGCGGAAGCGGTGGCCTTTGTCGAACAGGTGCTCGCCGACGGCGTCACGGAAGATCCGGAGACCTGTGGGTGGCTGGTCCAGCTCCAGGTCGACACGTGGAGCGAGCCCGTCGCGGACACGGAGGAGGGGTACCTTCAGGACCCGTCGTTGCGAGGTGTGCACTTCATCTCCGACCGGGCGTATTTCTTGGCCCTCGACGAAGAACCGAGTACGTGACAACTCCACCTCGCAGATTTGACCGTGACGAGTCACGCCCACTGGGGGCGATCGCGGCGCCCCGGCAGTCGCCCCGGTTCCGCTGCGGTTTTATACATCGTCGGTGCCTGGCGCCTTGACAAGGTATGTCCTCGATGTGCACACCACAACGGTTCAAATGGACTGATTCCCCATTATTTCTTGAACGGTGAAAATTAGCACTGGCCAATCTACGGAACTGTGTCAGACCAGGCCTCGTGGTTGCCGGTCTCGAAGCCGTCGGCGAATATCAAAGGCAATTCATCGGCTCCGATGTCGACTGTCGCAATTTGGTCGCCGTTGCCGTCCATCACCCTCGGATCTCCCTCGAAGTCATATGTCGGGAGGTCTCCGGGGTACGGAGCGCCATCCGAACCCGCGTCGATGCACGGCGAAGATGCGCCCAGGTGATAATCTCCCCACACCCAGTAGTCATCAGTCGGATCGCCGACCGTGCCGTTGTCGTGCCAGAATCCCGGGCCGACGAAACCTGGATCGAGGCTCATGTTCGCACCCTCGACGTCCCAGCTGCCGTCGATGTCGGTG
>JAJDNM010000072.1 GCA_022340665.1 Acidobacteriota bacterium
ACATGGTTGCCGTCGGGGGAAAAAGCGAGGTCACGGCCCTCGGCCGGACCGACCGTTAAACCCTGCGCAACGAGGTAGCGATACTTGTTCGTGAGCCCCTTTGTAAGGTTTTTGTAGAGACGGCGATCCGGCACACCAAAGATGGCCACATCGACATCGTTCTTGTAGGTGGTGAATGCGGCGACCAAGTCTCCTGAAGGTGAAATCGCCGGCGAGATCTGGTTGGAGTTCACGAACCCCGGCACCCTGAAGCGACGACCGAATTCGCTGGGAACGCCGCGGTCCGCGTAGGGTTCGTATTTTCGCCGCATCCAGGTTCGAAATGCCGCATCGAACTCCTCGGGGTCCATGTTGAGAACCCTGGCAAGAGGGCGTCCGACCTGCCCGCCAAAGTTGCCTCGAAAGGCAAAGACGAAATCGCGAACGACATCCTCCCCCCACTCCTCCTCGATGTACTCGAAGACCTTGTGGCCCCACCTGTAGGCGAGGAACCCGGTTGGTGGGTTGGCGATCGACGCCATTTGCGAGGACATCGCCGCATCGCGCATGTACATCTCGTCGCGCGAGGTTTCGTCGTCCCCGAAATAGGACGCCATGCCCTCCATGAACCACTGCGGGGGGCGCGCATAGATCGCGCGCCCTCGCCTTCCACCGAAGAAGATCTCGTACTGAAAAATGTGTGTGAGCTCGTGCTGTATCAAAGCCTGCAACTCGGCGTCGGGAAGGTCGACCGGTAGGACCATTCTATTGCGAACCGGCGTTGCGAACGCACCCACCCCTTCCGGAATGAAGCCCACTATGACGTTGGTCTGTTCGAACTCAGCATGTGTCGCGTAGATGATCATTGGTATCGGCTTGAGGATCTGAAAGTTCAGCTTCCGAGCAATCTCGTCGTATGAACTTTCGGCGAAGGACGCCACTTTTTCCAGCATCGGTTCGGTACGGTCGTAGTAGGAGATCCGGAAGTGGGGGGTGTCGTAGGTGTACCAGTCGAATCTGTCCCAGCGTACCTTGTTCTTCCCTCCAATATAGGGGTAGTAGGGGTTCAGCTGGGCAGCCGCCGGCAGGGCCGCGAATAGGAATATGATGCATGCCGTGATCCACGATCTCATATCTCACCTCCGCTGGGCGTCATGGTGTACCGTTTGAAACTGACGCAAATCCCATTCCCAGGCTTTGTGCTGCTAATCACTCTTATGTCGATTGACGGCATCTCCTCATCAGTTGGAAAATATGGCTCTTTTGACCTGCACGGCACGCGGCACGAAAACGCCGGTCAGACGGTTCTGCAGAGTGTACAGGTCGGTGAACATGTCGGTATATTCCTCAAGCTTGCGCTCGTTCTTCGGCTGAAAGTCCGTAATCTGTTCGCGATGAGCGACCTCGCCACTGGTGGCGTCAACTACCACCAGCAGAATGTCATAGCTGAATCCGGTCTCTTCCACCATCACCTGGCGAAAGTAGGTTTTTCCGTCCTGAGGTGAGACGTACTCCTCGGTCGTGTAGCCGGCGCGGTCGAGCACCTTGACGTCTATCGAAGCGGCAATCACAAAATCGGCTCCGGTTTCCTCTCCGAGGGCAGTCCAGAAGTCCTCGTCTCCCAGGAGGGCGGACAGGTAGGTTGTCGGCGGCCGAAGATCGTCCCGCTTCGGTAACAGGTGCAGGTGGGCATCTCGTCGGAGGATTTTACGCAGGAAGATCTCGAACTCCCGCGCCGCCGTCATGTCGATCGACTGGACGTTCTCGCCTTCTCTCGGCTCGACCATGATCGGGCCGACGTAGATATTCTCCGATCCGTCGAGCGGGAACTCTGGCTTCAGGTGCAGCTCAATCCGGATTTCGCGGGTACCGGCGCCGCACACGGCGGATACAGCGATGATGATCGCGAGAAGCTCAACGATTCTCTTCTTCATCTTCAGCTCCCTTTTCGGCTTCACCTTCATCCGCATCGCCTTCCGGAATCGCGATATAGGTCGTGTAAAACTCCTGAAATCTCGTGTAATTCCTCTGCAATGCGCTATTTCCAGGATCCAGGGCGAGGCCTTCCTGGTATGTCAGGAGGGCCATCTCATACAAACCGTTGGCCTCCTGCGCTACTGCGATATTGTTGAGAATCCTCGACTGGCTGGGCGTCAACTCGTTGGCATGCTCAAATCGCATCAACGCCTCTTGCCAGTAGCCGCGGCGGGCGGCCTTGAAGCCCCATTCCATCTCGGCCGCGGCCTCCTTGGCGTTTGGATCTCCCGCGACGGCCGTTCCGTAGGTAATGGCAACCGCGACTGCCAGGAATACCCCAATCATCGTCACGCGTTTGAATTTGGGCACCGCTCTCTTCCTCCGATCACTTCATCGAATAATCACAGCGTTTCTCAACCACCCGCCGGATAGTAGCCCGTCAGGGTTCGCACTTTGACTCCCTTGCGATCGACCTCGACCTTGATCTTCCGCAGTACGTCCGGTGGGTCCTCCGAACTGGAGGTGTAGGCGATCAGGTACTGAGTTCTCAACTCCCGATTGATCTCGTCATAGATTCTGTCGAGCTCTGATTTCTCCGACACGAAGAACGACTGCCCTCCGGTCACGTCGGCGAGCTTGCTGATCTGCCACCGTGTGGTGATTTTGGTCGACGGAATCCCGACCCCGACCATGTAAATCGTGACGCCCATTCGCTGCGCATACCCGAGCGCGTCTTCGAAGCTGTTTTTCGAGGCCGTGTCCTCACCGTCGGTCAGCACCACCATCGCCCGCCGGCCACTGACGCCCGAGAACTGGAAGAGACCCATGATGACGGCATCATAAAAGGCCGTCGCGCGGTCCGGATACAACGCCAGCATGGCGTTTTCGATGGTCGCGAAATCGGCGGTGAATCCGGCTAACAGGTCCGGCCGATCGGAAAAAGTCTCGATAAAGGCGCGGTCTCGAGGCCGCAGCAGGTCACTGAGAAAGCCCATCACCACTCGCTGTACGGTCGGCAATGTCTCCTCCATCGACCCCGAGGTGTCGATTACCATCCCCATCCGGACCGGCAGATCACGGTGGAGGGAGAAATGCGAGATGGACTGCTCCACCTTGTTTTCGTACACGGTGAAATCATCCATCGTGAGATCCTCTACCGGGTTGCCGGCCTTGTCGAGAACCGTGATCGGCAGCTCGACCGCGGTGACCTTGACGACGGTACCGAACTCGGGCGTGTTCACGAACTGCAGATCCTCGGCTTGCGCCCCGTCATCCAGAACAGCGAGCGCCCGCAGATATCCGAATTGTTCTCGCGTATTCAAGGTGACCAGCGTTTCGAAAGGCGGCTCGTAGATTGTGTCGAGCAACTCATCGTTCCAGTAGAGCTCCAGTCGGTCGAGCTCGGCGTCGGTTGGCGTGTTGACCTCCGCGGCTACTCGCACCTGGCCTCGCGAACCTTCGCTCGGCGACACCGGCCTCAGGCTCACGTAGAACCGCTCCCTTCCGACGTTCAACGTGTAGCCGTCGCGGGCGATCTCTTCACCCGAGGCGTCATACCCGACGACCGTCACGGTGGTCAGCTTGGGCAACGGTCCGAGGTCGAGATCGATATCGAACGGCGGCCTGTTCTTGGTCAAAATCGCCTCATCGTCGAGCAGAAAGGTCACACGTCTGACCTCTTCGCGTGCGATTGCTTCGAATCTGCAGAGGCCACTGACGGCGTCGCCCTGGGGTCCGAGCAGCCGCAACATCGGTTGTACTTCGGCCTCCTCTTCATCGACCGAGGCGGCGTCGACACCTCCTTCGAGGTGTCCTCCAATGGCTTCGAGCTCCTCATTGGATGGTTCGACGGCTTCCACCACCACGTCATCCTCGTCAATCGCCGCATGCTTGGAGTGAACGTCTTCGACCTTGACGCGAAGGTGGTAGTTACCCGGTCGCACGAGACGTTCCATCGTCAGTCCGACCCGGTCTTCTGCCTGTGGGACCGAGAAAAGGTAACGGAAACGGTCCACCATCACTTCGCCCTCGCTTGTGAGCTCACCAACGACATCGAGTTGGAGCACATCCACGTCGCCCACAGAGTTGGTCCCAAGTCCTTCCGCGTCGACGTCGAGGGCAATGCTGAGTTCCGCCAATCCACCCCGTCCTGCCCGTGTCTCGCTCGAGATGGAGAAATCGAGGGGCTCGGCGTCATCCTCCAGGAGCGCAGAAAACTCCATGAATCGGTGTGATGTGGACTCCAGGCCCTGGTCCCTCTCGGCGGAGCGGAATCTCGTCATCGCCCCCAAGTAGCTCGGATCACTCGACCACGCCGTGACGGCTGCAAGCAGACGCATGGTCACGTCACCATTGGGACAGCGGTACACGGGAGAATCCCACGGACTCTGAACCGCGCCCCAGCCGCCACCACGCTCGCTCGCCGCGGTCCAATCGTTGCGCAGGGCCTCCGTGCCCTCGTACTTGGTCCACAGCCGCCAGTGGCCCATCCCATGGCGCTGATAGAACAGAGCCACGACGTCCTCGCCCAGACCCTCGAGATACGGCCAGATCCAGAACTCCATCTTCTGAAAAATCGACTCACAACGAGGATCGTGGCGCACCGCGGGCGGGCCGTGGATGAGCAGGACCCTCGCCCTGTCCTCGATTGTGTTCCCGAACTCCATCCTGGCCATTTGCAGACGGTCTTCGTACATCCGCCGGAAGGCGACACCGATTCCAGATTCCCTCGACCACAGAGTCCACAGGCGTTCGACGAAGGCGGTCCTCTGTGCCTCGGTCTCCAGGGCCAGAAAGGCGCGCCGCTGGTCCTTGGTAATCAGGGGGTAGACCTCCTCATCCAGCCACACCCGCCAGCGCAAGGGTAGTTCCGCCAGCGCGGCCTTCTCGCCCTGCTTCAACTCCGTCTTGGATTTCTTGTCGGCTCCCGCTTGAAGAGGTAAGCCAAGGAGCACCGTCAAAATCGCGCACACCAGGAGCGGAAAGGTCGCTCTGCTGCCTTGTCTGTGCTTCGCGCCGTTCATATCGAAATGCACCCCCATAGGGTAGCGCGGAATACGCGGGTGTTCAGCCGCAATGCCAACGATCTGCGGGCGCCTTCGCGAGCCTGTTGCGGCACGCCGATTCCGGCCTCATCTATGCAACGTATTCCGCGCCGGTTACCTTTCCTCGTCTCAGGATGTACGGGACCGGAAGCTCAGGGTTCAAATGCGGGAACGGAGCGGTGGCCGAAGATGAGCAGGGACCTGTCGCCCGGATAGACAATCCGACCCGAACTGGGTCGGTGATCAGGTTTGAAGCACGCCAACCTTGAAATCGCGGATCTCGGGCTGCTGGGCAGAAGCGGCAAGTGCACGGGCCAGGATCTGTCGCGTGCGGCGGGGATCGATGATTTCATCCACCCACATCCGGGCCGCGGCGTACCTCGGGTCCATGGCGGCCTGGTAGCGAGCCTGGATTTCGGCGAGGAGCTCCGCCTTTTCCTCTTTGGACACGTCTTCACCTCGGTTCTTGAGCTGAATCGCGAGCAGCGTCTCCGACGCCTGCTGCCCTCCCATCACCGAGATCGACGCCGACGGCCAGGCAAAGAAAAACCTTGCGCCGTACGCGCGTCCGCACATGGCGTAGTTGCCCGCCCCGAAGCTGTTGCCGACGAAGACAGTCAATTTCGGCACCACCGAATTGGCCACTACGTTGACCATTTTGGCGCCGTCCTTGATGATCCCCTCACGCTCCGATTTGGAGCCGACCATGAAACCGGTCACGTCCTGCAGGAACACGATTGGCATGCCTTTCTGGTTCATCATTTCGATGAACCGGGCACCCTTGTCGGCGGCATCGCTGTAGATGACGCCACCAATCTGCATTTCCTTCTGCGAATCCTCGAGGCCGCGCCGGCGATGGACAATCTGGCGTTGATTCGCGACGACGCCAATCGCCCAGCCATCGATCCGACCGGTACCACAGATCAGAGTGCGTCCGTAGGTCGCCTTGTACTCCGTGAACTCGGAGGCGTCGAGTAGCACCGCCAGCAGATTCCTCATGTCGTACGGTCGTGCCCGGTCGACCGGCAGCAGGCCGAGAATATCTTCGGCCGCGACTTCCGGCTCTCTCGGCTCGGCACGATCGAACGGCGCCAACACCGGTCGCGCCAGCTCAGCGATGCGCGTGCGAATGTGATCGATCGCCGAAGCGTCGTCCGGGAATCGATCATCAACGACTCCCGAAATGTCCACCTGAACCGTAGCCCCGCCCAGACTCTGATTGTCGATCTTCTCTCCAATCGCCGCCTGCACAAGATGGGCGCCGGCGAGGAAGATGGTCCCGTTGCCCTCGACGATCAGCGCCTCGTCGGACATGATCGGGAGATAGGCTCCTCCCGCAACACAGGATCCGAGGATCGCTGCAATCTGATAGACGCCCTCGGCCGACAGCCGGGCATTGTTGTAGAAAACCCGGCCAAAATGGTCCCGATCTGGGAAGATCTCGTCCTGCATCGGCAGAAAAACGCCCGCCGAATCGACCAGATAGATCAGCGGCAGCCGGTTTTCCATGGCGATCTCCTGGGCCCTCAAGATCTTCTTGCAGGTCAACGGGAACCATGCTCCAGCCTTGACCGTGGCGTCGTTTGCGACCACCACGCACTCGCGGCCACTCACAGTAGCCAGCCCAACCACGACTCCGGCTGCGGGAGCGCCACCCCATTCGTCGTACAGATCCCACGCTGCGAAGGACCCTACCTCGAGTAGCTCCGTCCCTTCATCGATCAGCGCCTCGATGCGCTCCCGGGCGAGCATCTTGCCCTTCCCCTTCTGCTTTGCCGCGGCGGCCTCACCTCCGCCCTTCGCGATCTCCCCGCGCTGCGCCTCGAGTATGCGGATTTCGTTGCGCCAATGATCGCGATTGGTCTCGAAGGTCACATCCCTGTTCGGCGTCGTGTTGAGGACTTTGGGCATGGAGCATCTCCCCTGAATGGTCATTGTAGCGATGCATCACCAAACCGCCTACGGGGAGACGAGTTTTGAGTTTTGAATTTTGACTTCATATCCATACCCCCGGTATCCGAAGAGGGGGCGGGCGGGAACTCAGAACTCGTAGCTCAACGCTCCGCCTCTGCTACACTCCTCGTCTCTGATGGAGACGGCATGGCCTAGGTGAACCCGACATGCTCGACAACCGCGTCGGGGCGTCGGCGTCTGTCAGCGGGCGGCTGGAGGAAGATGCGAATCAAGGTGCGCACGATTCATCGCGAGGAGCTCCCCGGCATCGCAATCGTCCGGGATGCGGCGGCAGTCGGTCTGGCGGCCTATCCGTCCTCAAGCGGCGCGCTCGATCTGGAGATGGACTCTGATCCTGACCTGCGCCACCTCTTTTCCCATGATCCTGACGGTTTCTTCACGGCCTACCTTGGGGATGAGACCCTCGGTTTTACTGCCGCCCACATGCGATCGGGCCAGTGCATCGTTTCCGAATTGTGGGTGCTTCCCCAGCATCAGGGCCGCGGTGCCGGTCGGGCCCTCCTGTCGCGCGCGCTCTCTTACGGTGAACGGTCAGGCGCGCGCGAGTATCTCGCCCTGGTGCCGCCCGAGGCAGCAATCCAATCGCTGTTGCTCGGCAGCGGATTCAAACCGATCACGCCCGTATATCAATTCTCCCTGCCAGTGAATTCGGCCACGGATCTGGCCCAGGGACTGGCAGCTCTGCTCCCGGGCAAGGATGTCACGACCGACCTGCTAAATCGGCGCGGCCAGGCAGACATTGACCGGATCGATCGCGTGACTCGCAACATCACCCGAGAAGTCGATCACGTTTACTGGCTCAAGGATCGCGGGCTTCGCGCGGCACTCGTGAAACAGGGCGCGCGGATCGCCGCGTATGCCTACGGCGGACCCGAGCAAGTCGGTCCGGTCGCGGGCAGTACTCAGGACGCGGCGCTTTCCGCCCTCGGTTGGGCGATCGAGCTGGCGATCGGTGCTGGTGCATCCGATCAAATCGAGCTGCGGATCCCGGCCCCATTCCGACTGGCTCTCGATGCCCTGCTCGATACCGACGCGCGCTTTCGATCAACCCTTATTCTCTATGGAAAGGGCGCGTCTCTCGCGTTCGATCGATCTCTCTTCGGAAGTCTCAGCCTGCCATGATGAACACGTTGCGCAAGGCCGGCGACGAGCGTCGGCGCCGCGTGCGATACGACGAAGAGCTGAACGAACAGCAATTGGAAGCCGTTATGCACCCGGGCGGGCCGATGCTGGTGCTCGCCGGTGCGGGCACCGGAAAAACCCGAACCCTCGTGTATCGGACCAGCCGACTGATCGAAGACGGCGTGCCTCCAGGTAAGATCCTGCTGCTGACCTTCACCAACAAGGCGGCGAGGGAGATGATGGATCGGGTCGAAGGCCTCGTCGAAAGCGCTACAACCCGCATCACCGGCGGTACGTTTCATTCTGCGGGGCATCGAATTCTCAGACGCTATGCCGAACTGATCGGATACAGCACGCGTTTTTCGATCCTCGACCGTGAAGACTCAACCGACCTGATGGGAGTGGCCCTGGCAGATGTCAGCCCCGACACACCGGTCCGTCGCATGCCTCGCCCGCGCCTGCTGGTCGACCTCTACAGCTTCGTTATCAACACCGGCCACGAGCTGGCAGAAGTCTTGACCAAACGCGCACCCCAATTCCTGGACGAGGCCGAGCTCATCGCCGATGTGTTCAAGCGATATCTGGAGCGCAAGCGCCAGGCGGATCTGATGGATTTTGACGACCTGCTCCTCAACTGGTTGCTGCTGTTGAGCAGGTTTCCGAACGCCCGGGCGGAGCTGCTCGATCGGTTCGACCACATCCTGGTCGACGAGTATCAGGATACCAACCGTCTACAGGCCGACATCGTCGATGCGATGCTCGGCCCGGACCGCAACCTTATGGTCGTGGGAGATGACGCGCAGTCGATCTACGGATTTCGCGGCGCGGACTTCTCGAATATCCTCGGGTTTCCGGATCGGCATCCGGACTGTCGGGTGTTTCGCCTCGAGACGAACTACCGCTCATTCCCTCCCATTCTCGACCTTGCCAACGCGTCAATCGAGCACAACATGAACCAATTCCGAAAGACCCTGCGGCCGGATCGAACAGGCGACACACTGCCAGTCGAAATCGCTGTTCCAACACCCGAGATTCAGGCCAGCCACATTGCCGGCAGCCTCCTGGAACTCCAGGAAGAAGGATTCGATCTCGAGGATATCGCCGTGCTGTATCGCAACCACGCGCACTCTCTCGACCTCCAGGTAGAGCTCACCCGAAGGAACATCCCGTATCGGGTCCGATCGGGACTTCGGTTCTTCGAGCATCGGCACGTCAAGGACGTGCTTGCCCATCTGCGGTATATCGACAATCCGCGTGACGAGATCGCATTTGCCCGCCTCGTCAAGCTGCGCGACGGGTTCGGGCCGCGTCTCGCGGTCCGCGTGTGGGAAAACATCTCTGGTGGGGACGGCCTGAAGCGTCTCTGTTCCCTCGATTCGGCATCACTCGGTCTCCCACGGATCGCCAGAGCTTCCCTGGTGGAGCTGCAATCTCTGGCGAACGAGCTTTCCGAGCCGCGGCTGCTCGCCCAACCGGGAGAGGTCATCCGGCTGGTCGTCGAGTCGTTCTACGCAGCCTGGTCCCGGGCCCATCTCGACAACGCCGGCGCCAGGCTCGAAGATCTCGAACAGCTTGCACTCTTCGCCGACGGATACCCCGACCTCAACACCTTCCTGTCGGAAGTCACGCTGCTCAACGATCTCTCGGGCGAGGATGCCATGGCCGGCCCACCGGACGAGATGGTCACCCTCTCTACCGTCCACCAGGCCAAAGGGATCGAGTGGCGCGCGGTCTTCGTCATCTGGCTGGCGGAGGGGCGGTTCCCATCCTTTCGAGCCGAGGATGAAGAGGAGGAACGGCGCCTGTTCTATGTCGCCGCCACCCGCGCCAGGGACCGCCTTTTCCTCGTCCGGCCGGAAATCGCGCGTGATCGGTATCGTGTGGACACGATCCTCGTTCCCTCCCGTTTTCTGACCGAACTTCCGGCAGAGGTGAGAGAGCTGAAGGCGGTGGCCGAGGAGCGGCCCGCAGACGGTCTCGACGCCCTCCCAGGCGGCGGCCGTTATACCCTGCCGTCGTTCCTCAAAGAACCTTCTGACGACGACGTCAATTGAATTGTCGCCTCTCGATGGCTGCCCGTCGCACCCGGCCGACACGGGTGCTCAGGGCTTGACAACGTCGATTTTAATCATTAGAATATACTTGAATAGTTATTAAGTTAATTATTCATATCATACGTTTCATAGCCGACAAAGGAGAACTCTCATGGCAGTCACGCAACTGACTCAAAAGAATATTGAAGAAACCATCAACAACAACGACATCGTCGTGATCGATTTCTGGGCACCTTGGTGCGGTCCCTGCCAGAACTTCAAACCCATCTTCGAGGATGCGTCCGAACGGCACACGGATGCGGCCTTCGCCTCGTGCAACACCGAAGAGCAGCAGGAGCTGGCCGCGATGTTCCAGATCCGGTCGATCCCGACCCTGGTTGTGTTCCGGGAAGGCGTCGGTATCTTCGGTCAACCGGGCATGTTGCCCGCCGAGGCTCTTGACGAGCTGATGGACAAGGTTCGGGACCTGGACATGGATGAGGTCCGGGCCGAGGTCGAGAAGCAGCAAGAAGACATCGCTGACGCTTGATCCCAAGAGTCGGAGACACCTCCGATCCCGGACTGGTGACGAGAAACGCGCCCCGATTCCCACTGCTGTGGGATCGGGGCGCATCGATTTTCATTCTTAGCGAGGATTCGCATCGACACCTGCCAAGCATCGCACGAGGCAGCACAGTCATGAAATGCGCGGACGAGTATGATGGTCGCCGGAATGGGGAATGGCTGAACCCGAAGCGACTGAAACGGAGCCCAGCCTGGAGACATCGCTGGGGTGGCTTGCGGTCGTTCTCGCCGTTTCCCTCCCCCTCTACCGACCCTGGGTGACCCTTGCGACAACCGCGATCTTCGTTCTATGGATCATCGGAGGACGGCTCAGAAGCTACGCGACCCGACTGAAGGGCCACCGGCTGACCCTCGCTGTCCTGTGCTTCATCGGCCTCAACATCATCTCTCTGCTGTGGTCCAGCGATCCTGCGGCCGGGTTCAGGTACCTCACGAAATATAGGTACCTGCTCCTGATCCCGATGGTCGCGACCGCCGCCAAGCCGATCTACCGCCGATATGCGGTCAATGCTTTCGAACTCGCGGCCGGCGCATCGGTCGTGCTCTCTCTCGGCGTGTACGTCGACCTGCTCCGTATTCGAGATTCCCACCCGGGTAATCCATCGCCAGTCATGGCCCACCTCGACTACGGCCTGCTGCTCGCCCTCGCCGCCCTGCTCATCCTGGCGCGCGTGCTTTACACGGAAATGCCCGTGCTCCGCCGAACCGCCTGGTCCGGTCTCGCCATGCTCGTGATCGTCGGCCTTTTCATCAACATCGGCCGCGCCGGCCAGCTGGCGTTCGTGGGGGGCCTGGCGGTTCTCCTGATTCACTGGATGATCGACCGCTCCATCCGCATCAGAGTCGCCATCGTCGTCGGGACCCTTCTAACCCTCGTCGCGCTATGGTTCGCTCTTCCGACGATTCAGACTCGAGTTCAACAGTCCCGGTCGGATCTCACTGCGGCCCTCGTCCATCATCGCTATGACGGGAATCTCGGCGGACGAGTCGCGGCATTCGTCGTCGCACGGGATGTATTTCGAGAGAATCCCCTCTTTGGAACCGGAGTCGGCGGCAACATGGGGGCGTTTCGAACCGCAATCGATACCCGGTTCCCCCAATTCAAGCCGTCTATCTACTGGTATCCCCACCTTCACAACCAGTACACGCAGATCGCCACCGAACTCGGGTTGGCTGGCCTGATCGCGGTGGCCTGGATCTTTTGGGAACTGATCCGGGTCCCCGACCGACGCCGGGAACTCGATGCGGCGGCCCTCGTCCTGGCGACGGTCTATCTGCTCGGCTTCCTCGGAGAGCCATACTTTCACAAGCAGATCACACTGGTGCTCTTCAGTCTCTTCGCTGGCCTCATCTCGGCTGAACAACTGGATACACAGGGTTCAGCCACCTTATCGACCGAAAGCTGACACTGGTCTGTAGAGCCGCAATCGTCGGCCACGCTACAGGTCGTCCTGTTGGCGCTCCTCGAGATCCTTCAGCCCTTCCCATGTGTTGTTGTCCTCATCGAACTCGGGCAGCACGGGAGGGATACCTCGTTCCTCGTTGACCTGCCAGCCCCACAGAATCGCGAACTTCATGTAGGTGCTATAAGACTGGAGGAGACAGAAAACGATGCCCAAAGCACCATCGAGGATTCCCAGCTGCAGAAAATAGGTGCGAAGAAACCGCCAGGTGGGCCGAAGCAATACCTCGAGAGCGCTCGTTCGGTCACCATCTCGCCAGCACTGGGCTGCGTTCCAGTACCCGTACTTGGCCAACCGAAAGGCGTATTCGTCAAAGCTCCGATCAACCATGTAATGCTCGATCGGGTTGTCGAGAGTCGGCACCTCGCCCGTCGTGTGCAGCACCGAGTGAACGCGGCGATTCTCATAGTAGGCGGCACCCGATTTGAAGAGCCTCGCCACCTGATCATGTTGCCAACCCGAATACCGAATCCGTTTTCCGAGAATATAGACATTGCGGTTCATCATGTAGGCGGTGTGCTCGGGTCCGCCAGCCAGCAGATCCTCGACCTCGGCGCGCAGCCCATCGGTGCATCGCTCGTCGGAATCCAAAAGGAAAATCCAATCATTGGCCACGTGCTGCATCGCCCAGTTCTTCTGAGCGCCAGCGCCATAGTAGTCGCGCTGAAAAAACTTGACCTTTTCGTATCTCTGCGCGATTTCCGGTGTCCGGTCAGAGGAGAATGAATCGACCACTACGATCTCGTCACACCACAGAAGTGATTCAATGCATTCTCCGATATTGTGTTCCTCGTTGAACGAGGTGACGACACCGCTCACCTTCGGCCTCGGGCGGCCGTCTGCGGTCATACTCGTTTCGAGTTCGGAACCCATCGCGTTCACCTCGCGTTTCATCTGCTTCCGGGCAAAAATCGAGACGCGTACTCGGGCCGCGAAATCCTAGCATATTCGGCGTTTCGAGCAATTTAGGGTTATCATGGAGTGATGGCCGACAGCAGGCAACACGTCTTGGTCGTCGGCGCCAACAAGACCGGCCTCGAGCGCGTCGCTCCCCTGCTCCGACGCGCCGAGTTTAGCGTGCATTCGGTCGAACCCTCTCCCTTCCTGCTCGATCTGGTTTTGAGCACCCCTTTCGAGCTCGTGATCGTCGACTATCCGCTCGACACATTGCCCCTGGACGACCTGATCGACACTTTGCGCGACGAAGGATCGGCATGCCGTAACGCCGGTCTGTTGCTACTCGCCGAGCCCGACCTGTTGGAGGACGCCCAGGCGATGGTAGATCTGGGCGCAAACCGAGCCATCTGCTGCGAATGGAGCGAGGCGCGCCTCTGGCAATCAATCGGTGATCTTCTGGAGGTGGCGCCGAGGGTCTTCATGCGGGTTCTGATGCACGCAGAGATCGAGGTCAAGAATCAACGCAATCGGGCGATTTTCCAGACGGTGAACCTGTCGGCCTCTGGAGCACTCCTCCAGGGATCCGACAAGCTCACGCCTGGGGAAACTTTCGAATTCCTATTCCGACTCCCCGGGGGAGGACTGGTCGAGGGCCAGGCGGAGGTCGTGCGTCAGACCAACCCACTTCGGGAGGGCATCGACGGCATCGGAACCCGATTCACCTCGTTCGGGGAAAATTGCGAGGAACGCCTGTTGTCCCACATCGATCGTCAGATCTCGCTTGGCCAGATGAGGTAGGTGTTTCTCGGAGACAATTCGGAACTCGGAAGTCGGAATTCGGAGTTTTCGGCATCCCTGGCGGGTTAGAGATGACCTACCGAGGTTAGCGGACGAGAGTGAGTGACAGCCACGGCCAGTAGGTGATGACCAGCACCGTCAGCAGGAGTATCGCCAAGAATGGCAGGGTCGCGCGGTAAAGCTGAACCACCGGTCTTTCGAATCGGTAGCTGGCAATGAAAAGGTTCATCCCGACCGGCGGCGTACAGTAACCTATCTGCATGTTTGCAAGGAAGATCATGCCCAAGTGGATCGGGTCGACGCCGAAACCCGCCGCGACGGGCAGGATGAGCGGTACCACAATGACGAGGGCGGAAAAGATGTCGAGCATCATCCCGAGAACGAGCAAAAAGATGTTGAGCAGGATCAGGAAGCTCAGCTTGGATGAGATGTGGGCGGTCACCCACTCGAAGAGCTTCATCGGCACCTGTTGGTCGATCATGTAGTTGGTCGATGCGAGGGACACCCCGAGAATGATCAGGATACCCCCGACCAGCACCATCGAGTCCCGCATCACTCGCGGCAGCTCTGCGAGCCGGATGTCGCCGTAAATAAGCACTTCGACGATAAACACATAGACCACGGTCACCGCCGCCGCCTCCGAGACCGCGAAAAAGCCACTGTACACCCCGCCGAGCACGATGATTGGAAGCGGAATCTCCCAGATCGACTCACGCAGCGCCGCCACCGCCTCGCGGCGATCGAACGCCGTCCGCTCGACGCGCTCGCGAACGGATCGTCCCTCGCGCATGCAGTACAGCGATAGCAGCAGGAGCATGAGCAATCCGGGCAGAACCCCGGCCACAAACAGGTCACCTACCGGTTGTTCGGAGATGACGCCGTAGAGGATCAACGGCAGGGAGGGCGCAAAGAGTAGCCCGAGGCTGCCGGATGTTGTGACCAGGCCGAGGTTGAACTGTTCGCGGTAACCGGCGGCCGACAACGCCGGATAGAGCAGAGCGCCCATTGCGATGATCGTGATCCCCGACGCTCCCGTAAACGCGGTGAAGAGGGCGCAAACGAAGAGCGCGACCACGGCGAGGCCGCCCGGCATCCACCCCAGCAAGACGTTGGTGACCCTGACGAGGCGTCGCGGCGCGTCACTCTCACCAAGCAGGTAGCCGGCAAAGGTGAAGAGCGGGATGGCGATCAGGACCGGAATCTCGGACACCCTGAAGATCTCCATCGGCACGACCATGAGGTCGATGTCCGAGCTCGCAAATCCGACCAGAGCGCCCGCCGCGATAATCGCGAACAACGGCGTGCCAAGCACCGCGAGCAGAATCAAGACGATTCCGACGAGGATCACGGTTCGGCCTCCCCGCCAAAGAATTGCCCCCCGTGTCGAATAGCGAAAAGGAGGTACCGCAGAGCTATGACGCCGAAGGCGACCGGCAGGATCACTTCGCAGGCCCAAACTGGCACGGAGGCAATTACAGTCATGCCGGATGCCCGGTCCTCCACGACGAGGCGGACGGCGTTCCAGGCGACAACCGCGGAAACGCCGGAAGTGAAGAGATCCGTGATCACTCGAACACGGGCACGCCACCGTGCCGGAAGAAAACGCGACACGGCATCGATCGATATCTGCTTGTCGGCCCTGGTGGCGACCATCGCGCCTATCATTCCGACCCACAAGACGCTGATTCGCAGCACCGGATCTGCCCAGATGATGGCTCCATCGAAGAGATTTCGGAGGACGATCTGGGAGGCCGAGAGAGCTACCATTGCGGCGAGCAGCGCCACCAGGAGTGCGTCCTCGATGAGCGCCGTCGCCCGAATGAGGCGGGCGACGACGGAGTGCTCAGCCTGTTGCATCCTCAGCCGCCGCCTATTTCGGAGGACCGTTGTGCTCGGTAGGTCTTGACGAGGTTGTCGACCATCGCGATCGTCGCCGGATTGTAATTGCGCTCTTCAACCAGTTGCTTGGTTGCCGTAGCGGCGATCTCGTTCCATTGATCGAGGGTCGCATCCGTCGGATCGACGAACTCGACGCCCTGTTTGGCAAGAGCCTCTCTCGCCTCGGCATTGTCTTTTCTGCTGGCCTCGTCGAGCGCTCGGATCGCCCGTGCCATCAGCTCGCGGACGATCTCCTGGTCTGCGTCGCTGATTCGATGAAAAGCCTTGGTGCTGACGATCGTCGTGCCACAGACATAGGTAATCGGGAGGTCGGTCAGGTATTTGGCCTTGGTGAACCACTGCAATGCGATCGCTCCCACCGGGGGTGCAGCGACGGTGTCGATGAGACCCGTCTGCAAGCCCGTGAGAACGTCCGAGATCGGGAGTGGGACGGGCGACAACCCGGTCGCCTTGGCAATCGCCAGGGACACCGGATCGCCCTGCGGCACCCACGCCTTGCGCCCTCTGAGATCCTCGAATGTCCTCGTCGGTTTTGCCGACAGCAAATAGTTGAAACCTGTTTCAGTGATACCAAACGACAGAAATCCCTTCTTCTCGAGCCCGTCAATCAAAACCTGGTCCATTCGGTCGCGGACGAAATCCACCTCTCCCTCCGAGCGAAAGAGCAGCGGCAGGCTGTATATCTCGAAGTCGGGATTGATTGTGGCTACGCTCGCCGCGAGCACGACGCCGCCTTGTAGTTGGCCGATACGAATCTTGCGCAGCACCGCCGAATCGGTACCCATCGTACCTCCAGGATAGAAGCGAAAGGACACCCGCCCCTCAGTCTGCTCCTCGATTTCTTCGGCAGCCTTCTTCAACTCCTTCATCCACAGAGTCCCGTCAGGGGCCATGGTGGCTATTTTCAAACGAACACCCTGCGCGCCCACCGGCAGTGCGATGAGCAAAGCCAGAATTGCGGCGGACAGAGTTCTGGTAATCGCCATGTGTCAATCTCCAAAATAGTCTTCGGAGGAATCCAACAGGGTTTTCGCTTCCTCCTGGGCCAAAGTGTTGCTCAGGGTCAAGCCCGGCGCTACCGGATCGGCGTGAATCACCTCTTCGCAGAGGCGGTCATGCAACGCGCGGTCAAAAACCAGGCGAGCGTAGTTTTTGGCAAGCAATACCTTGGCCATCAGGTTCCTTCCGTTCGACAGCGCGATCACCTTTTCGAAATCCTCCCGCCCCTGCTCCGGGTTTCCTCCCATCGCCTCCGGTAACAGGGTCGCCAGAATTCCCAGATAGAGAAACGCCGAGCCGTCCTCGAAGGTTTCGTCGAGAGCGACGACCCGCTGCATCATGGCGTCGACCCGGGCCTTGTCGGCCACCGCCGACCAATCATCGGTGTTGGCTTGGATCCAGGCTGCCCAAGCTGCACCCGCGCCGTAGAGGGCCTCGACATTCCCGCGGCCAGTCGATGCAACGACCTTCTCAAATTCGTCGTATGGCGCATCCCAAATGTCGCAGGCGTTCTTCTCGCTCTCGCACCACGCCGCCCACCCGTAGTCGCGCCCTTTTCGCGAGAGCCTCGAGGCCCTGTCAGGTTCCTCGACAAAGGCACCGGCATAGCTCGAGTAGAGTCCGGCTCCCGCGAGCAACAGATCGGTGTTTGTCGGATCTTTCGCAATCAGGCCGTCGATCAGCAACAGGTACGCGGGAGCTCCCTGGCGAACGGTCTCAGGGTCGTTCTGATTGAGAACCGCGTCGGTCAGGCTATCGGCGAGCCCGCTGGTCGCAGAGGTCATCATCGACGAACATCCAAAACTCGACACGGCCATGGCGACAACCACCACCGTCCCAGTCCGCCGAAAATTTATGTTCACCCTTTGAAACACGATCACCTCGTCGCCTTGATGCGAAAGACTCTCGGAATCGCTAACGGTATATGGAGATTTTATCGCTGTCGCGACGTCCTGGCTACCTGGTGCCGAAACCGCCCTTCAATGGGCCATCACCCGTGGGCCGCGAGAACAGGGTTCGAGTTTCGGAGGACTTCACGTTCGTAATCAAGGTGGTACCGTTTCCGCCTCGCACCATTTGCACCGGAACAGCTGAGCGGTATGAGCCGGTCAGCCGGTAAGGCCTGCCGGTGTAAAGGGACAGAATACGCGACACGTAATCGCGGGTTTCGTGATAGGGCGGAATGCCCCGATACTTCGACACCGCGCTCTCTCCCGCGTTGTACGCTGCCAAGGCGAGTTGGAGATTGCCCGAGTATCTATCCACCAGGCGAGAAAACTCCCTGACCCCACCGCGGACATTCAACTCCGGGTCGAACGGGTCGTCCACATCGAGCCGTTCCGCGGTTTCCGGCATCAACTGCATGAGCCCCATGGCGCCGCGACGACTCACGGCGTTCGGGTCGTAACCCGACTCCACCCGAACGAGCGCATCGACGAGCTTCGGATCGACACCGTGCTCCCTGCTGACGCTTCGAACCAGCTGCTTCAGATCGGCGACGTTCATGGCGGTTCGCCCAGCGGGGATTGCCGACGACGACGCGTCAAAGCTGAACGCTGGCACAGCCAGGAACGTGCTCAGCACGAGGATCGAAACCAAACGAGCCACGGTAATATTATGACAGACAACGGCGTTTAAAGGGGTGTTGTTTGCCTTCCGAAGAATCAAAACCACATTCGATTCAACAGTTTGTCGATCTCATGCGCCGAGCGAATGCACCCGAGTCTGCAGTCAGGTCCTTCCGCTTCCACTACCAACGTCTTCTCGACGGCGATAGGGGACTCCTCGCGGAGGACTCCATCCGATCAACCCCTGCGCTGCGAGACTCAGAAGATTTCGATGCCTACGAAGAATCGGGGCGCACCTCGATTCCCGAGGTCGTCATCGTCAAGCTCAACGGCGGACTCGGGACTTCGATGGGCCTCGATCGAGCCAAATCGTTGCTCCCGGTGCGCGACGACCTGAGCTTTCTCGATCTCATCGCCCGCCAAGTCCTGTCGCTTCGCGAGGAGACCGAGTCGGAGATCCCCCTTCTGATGATGAACAGCTTTAGAACCGCAAGAGACACCGACGCGGCACTCGCCAAATACCCTGACCTCGTGCTCGAGGGCATGCCGCTCGGATTCGTCCAGAATATGGTTCCGAAGGTCCTCGAGGACGGGTTGACCCCTGCGGTCCACGACACGCGGCCGCAACTGGGCTGGTGCCCTCCCGGTCACGGTGATTTCTTCACCGCGATCAAGGGCTCTGGAATGCTCGATCTACTCCTGGAACGCGGGGTCCGCTACGCGTTCATCTCGAACGCCGACAACCTTGGTGCAGTGATCAGCCCGTCACTTCTCGGATACATGGTGACGGAGGGAATCGACTTCGTGCTCGAGGCCGCCGACCGTACACCGGCAGACCGCAAGGGAGGACATCTCTGTTCCTTGCCCGACGGCCGCCTGGCACTGAGAGAATCGGCCCAGTGCCCGCCCGGCGACGCAGATTCTTTTCAGGATGTCCAGCGGCATCGGTACTTCAACACCAACAACCTCTGGATTCACCTGCCGACGCTCCAACAACTGCTCGAAGAACACCGAGGTGTCCTGCCACTGCCGACTGTCGTCAACCGCAAGAACCTCGACCCGCGAGACCCTTCGTCGCCTCACGTCTTCCAGCTCGAGACCGTGATGGGAACCGCGATCTCGCTGTTCCCACGCGCCACGGCTGTGCGCGTCGGCCGGCACCGGTTTTCGCCAGTCAAAAACACCAACGACCTGCTCGGGGTGCGTTCAGATGCCTACGGACTCTCGTCCGATGGACGAATCGTTCTTGCTACGGGGCGGATTGCGCCACCGGTCATTCGACTCGACGAGAGATATTTCAAAATGATTGACGCTTTTGACGAGCGGTTTCCGTTCGGTCCTCCGTCCCTCCTTCGTTGCCACAGCTTTTCGGTCGAGGGCGATGTCACGTTTGGCGCCGGAGTGTCGGTGGAAGGCGACGCGGCCGTTCGTGCCACGACCCGCACATCAGTGCCCGACGGCACTCTCATCCGAGACACGGTTGTCCTGTGACGAATTCAAAAGCCGGCTCAATTAGCGGTAAAGAGGGAGAACTCCAGAATGGCTGAAACCGATCCGTCGCGAGAGACCAGGACTATGGCCCAGATCATTGGCGACGCGTTCGTCGAGCTCCAATCGACTCTCGTTTCGTTCGTCAAGGCACCAAAGGCTCTCTGGGGAATCAACATCCCGTACGTCATCGAAGGCCTCGTCTATTTCGGGATTCTGACGATTCTCGGAAAGTACTGTTCGGAGAACGTCGGGTTGAGCGACCTGCACGCAGGCTGGGTGTACTCGGTGGTCACCGCCGGCATCACCTTCGCGATGATGTTTCTTGGCGGAGTGTGCGACAAGATCGGCGTGCCAAAGGCGCTCGCGATTGCCTTCACGGCCTTCGTCGTCGCGCGTGGACTGATTGCGCTCTCGGGCACATTGCCCCTCGGTCAGGGTCTCGGGTCGCCGATGTTCCTGGTCATGGCTCTCGGTCTCTTCCTGTCGATTCTCGCGTACGGCCTCTATCAACCGGCCGCGTATGCCGGGGTGAAGCGATACACGAATCCGAAGACCGCTGCAATGGGCTACGCCGTCGTCTACGCCTTGATGAACCTGGGCGCGTTCCTGTCGGGTTTCATTTCGCCCATGGTTCGCCACCGTTTTGTGGAGGTGTTTCCTCCGAACGGTCTGACCGCCGTGTTCTGGGCCTACACAGCGTTGTGCGCGATCGCACTGGCGATCACCCTGCTGATTCTGACCAGGGCAACGGACGCCGCAGCGGTCGAACGAGTTGCACGCGAAACGGCCGAGCTCACCGACGCCGGGAAGGTCACCGAAGAAAATGAAAGGGATTCCACTGACTCTTCCGGAAACACCAAACCCTCCAACTTGTTGCTTGTCATGCTCGGGTCCGCAACGGCGATCTCGATCGCTGTTGCCGTCGCGGCCACAACTGGCCGCCTCGCGGTGGCGCCGTGGATCACCTACGTCTTGGCCGCCGCCTTGCTGCTCCTGGTGGTCGGCGAATACCTCAGAGTTCGACCGGACCACCCCTTCCGCGACGGCAGATTCAGCTTTCTGATCTTCATCCTGATTCCCGTGCAAACGCTGTTCGCGCACGTTTGGCTGACCATCCCCTACTATCTCGACCGGGCGTTTCGCGGATCGGTAGTTAGTGATTACTTCGAGTTCTTCTCCAATATCAGTCCGGTTCTGATCTTCATCCTCGCGCCGCTGGTCGCCGGTCTGACCGCACGGGTCAACGCCTACACGATCATGATCGTTGGCACCCTGGTCATGGCCTTGCCGACATTTCTGCTCGTGCTCGGCCCGCACCTCGTGTCATTTCTGGCCTTCGTCCTTTTCATGTCTATCGGCGAGGCAATGTGGTCACCACGCTTTCTCCAGTGGATCGCTGAAGTCGCGCCACCCGGCCAGACCGGGCTCTACATGGGCATCGGACAATTCCCTTGGTTTCTCACGAAGTTCGTGACCGGCCTCTACTCGGGTTACTTCGTGGCGAAGTACATCCCGAATCCCGAGACCGGACTGCCGATTCACAGTGAAATCATGTGGTTTATCTACGGAATCATTGCCATGATCTCACCGGTGGCTCTCATCCTCGCTCGAAAATGGATGATGGCGGGAATGAAGGAGAGGCACGAGAGTTCGTAGTGAGAAGCCTTCAGCTGTCAGCTCCCCTAATTACCAAGCGGTGTAACTCACACCAGATGACTGTCACTTGGCAGCTGACAGCTCGCCTGGGGTGTTGACACAGTCAGCCGTCGTTGCTAGATTGACGCTCCCTTCGCTGGGATTCGAGCGGGAGTAACTCAGCGGTAGAGTGCAACCTTGCCAAGGTTGACGTCGCGGGTTCAAATCCCGTCTCCCGCTCCAAAATTCGGAAGACAAACAGCCGGCCTTCGGCCGGTTTTTCATTTTCCTTGTTTTGGAGGAAAAGGTCGGAATGGTCTGCCAACAACGCGTTCTTGACCCTTACAGACATGTGCCCTAGAATCATCGTTCCAGGCGACGTGGCCAAGTGGTAAGGCAGGGGCCTGCAAAGCCCTCATTCCCCGGTTCGAATCCGGGCGTCGCCTCCAATCCCCCCAATCACCCGATGCTCTACGGCTCTGCGGCTCTGTGGCTCTGTGGCTCTGTGGCTCTGTGGCTCTGTGGCTCTACGGGAGGAATCGGGTCTGACGAGAGATTTGTCAAGCGATGTGCCGTTCGGCCGTCGCGCCGTATGGCCGATGGGCTCGGGTGGTTGGGCGGTATATTCGAAATTCGAACATCGAAATTCGAACTTTGATCTCCCCAACCTACTTCTTCTCGGCCACCTTCTTCGACGAGATCTTTTTCTTCGCAGGGGTCTTCTTTTTCGTCGCGGCTTGCTTCGAAGGGGTCTTCTTCGCTGCGGTTTTCTTTGCAGCGGTCTTCTTCGCGGCTGCCTTCTTTTCAGGCGCCGCAGACGCTTTCTCGTCTTTGCTCAACGCCGCAGCAAGCTGGGCACCAAAACCCGTCATTGCGGGTTCAGCGCTTTCGCCAGAATCCATGTGCCTCAGGTACTCCTGCCGCTCCTTCTCGCGAGCGAGTGCTCTGACGGAAAGGCTGATCCTGCGTCGGTTCGGATCGAGTGCCATCAGCTTGAGCGAGATCTTCTCCCCCGGCGAGAAAGCTGTACGTGGGTCGGCATCCTTCTCCAGACCAAGCTCCGAGATCGGGATCAATCCGCTGAGGCCCGGCTCGAGCTCTACGAAGACCCCGAAGTCGGCTCCGTTTTCGACCGTTCCCTCGACCGTCTGGCCTTCCTGGTACCGCATTTCGATCCGATCCCACGGATCCCGGTCCGGCATCTGGCGCAGCGTCAGCCCGATGCGCTGATTGTCGACATCTACGTCTCGCACCCAGCCTCGGACCGGCTCCCCGACCTCGAGCTCGGGCGCATTCAGCTCGAGCCCGGGCGGCAGCTGGCTCACGTGCAGCAACCCGTCCATACCCGGCTCAAGCTGGACGAATACACCAAAATCGGTCTTGCGGACGATCGTTCCTTCGAACCGTCCGCGCGCCTGAAATCGCTCCTCCACCGACGCCCACGGGTTGTCGGTCAGCGCTTTCATGCTGAGAGAAATGCGGTCTTTGTCGCGATCGAGCTCGAGGATCTTGACCCGGACGTTCTGACCAACCTCCAGCTCTTCTCGGGGATGGTTGATCCGGTGATGGGCGATCTCGGTCACGTGGACCAAACCATCGACACCACCGAGGTCAATGAACGCGCCGAAATCGGTCAGTGACCTCACGCGGCCATCGACCTCCGCTCCCGCCTCGAGGTTCGCCCAGGCCTCCTCCTTGCGACGGTCCTTCTCCTCGCGAAGGTGTGCCGCCCGCGAAACAACCAGGCGTTGGCCGTCAGGCTTGTACTCGAGCACCTTGAAAGTGTACGTCTCGCCCAAATGTTGATCGACGTCGTCGGTTCGCACGTCTGAAATATGAGAGATCGGACAGAAACCGCGCACTCCGGAAACAACGACGTCGAAGCCGCCCTTGCGCCGGCCGACAACCTTACCCTCGACCGACTCACCTGACGCCACCGCCTCGTTGAGTTTTTCCTTGAGCTGGGCCTCGAGCGCGAGCCTGCGTGATACGCGAATTTCTTCGCCCGACGAAACCACGACCACCTCGACCGGATCTCCGGTCCCCAGATCGTCGATTTCCTCGCGGTCGAGGACGGCCTCAGACTTTCCGGAAACATCCACCAGCGCGACGTCGCCCTTGATCGCGACAATCACTCCTTCGATGACATCACCGACTTTGAGGGCTTCGGCTTCGAAGCTTTCTCGCAGTGCTTGCTCGAACTCGTTGTAGCTGCTGGAATCGTCGCTCATGGCAGGCCTCGCACGAAGACTTTCCGCGCAAAAGTACACGGGAGGCGGAAATATAGCACATACGGTGAATTGAATTAGGAATTAGAAATGAGGAATCATGAATGCTGCCCACCCTAGCCCGCATTTCTTGTTTGGAATTTCGGATTTCGGATTTCGGATTCCTCGTCCGGCCCCCCGGGAGGATGAGAGGGCGGGTGGAAATTCAAAATGCCGAATTCCTAATTCCTATTTCCTAATTTGCGCTAGCTGGCTTGCCAGACGACCTCTCCACCAACGATCGTCGCCACCGGCCACCCCTTGAGCCGCATTCCCGCAAACGGAGTGTTGTGTGCCCGCGACCTGAAGTTCCCAGGATCGACGGTACGGACCGCGCGGAGATCGAGCACAGTCAGATCGGCGGGCGCGCCCTCGCGCAGGCTCCCACCTGGCAGACCG
This sequence comes from Acidobacteriota bacterium, assembly GCA_022340665.1. Classification (NCBI taxonomy): domain Bacteria; kingdom Pseudomonadati; phylum Acidobacteriota; species Acidobacteriota bacterium. The sequence goes on from JAJDNM010000072.1 coordinate 24,131, forward strand.
AATATCTCGGCCGGGCGGGTCGACATCAAGCGCACCAGTTGCGTGAGACCGATGACCCGACCATGCACGAGTCGGTCGAGGGCCAGCGGAACCGCCGTCTCAAGCCCGACGATTCCAAATGGAGCGTCGGCAAAATCGAGCTCCTTCTCGTCGGCATGATGTGGCTCGTGGTCGGACACAATCGCATCCACGGTTCCGTCGTAGATGGCCTGCAGAATTGCCTCCACCTCGGTTGCACTTCTCAGCGGCGGGTTGGTCTTCCAGTTCGGATTGTAGTCCGCACCGGCCACGTCCTCGTCGGTCAGAACGAACTGATGTGCCGCCACCTCGCTGGTCACCGCGAGCTTTCGCTGTTTGGCCGTGCGCACGAGGTCGAGCGCGGTTGGCGTCGAGAGGTGACAGAGGTGAAGCCTGCCACCGGTGAGGTCGGCGAGGAGAACGTCTCGCGCCACCATCACTTCTTCAGCAGAGGTCGGCATTCCGCGCAAGCCTATCCGGGTCGAAACCGCCCCCTCGTGCATCGAGCCACCGTCCGACAGGTCCAGGTCCTCACTGTGGACAGCAACCGGCACATCGAAGCTCCGCGCGTATTCGAGGGCGCGGCGGAAGAGTTGGGCGTTCGCCACCGGCCTCCGGTCATCCGAGACGGCCACCGCCCCGGCTCTCACCATCTCCCCGATCTCGGCCATTTCCACACCGTTCAGGCCAACAGACAGCGCGCCAACCGGATAGATCCGCGCGAGGCCCACCTGCTGGGCCCGTTTGCTGATGAACTCGGTGACTGAGGGATCATCGTTGACCGGGTCGGTGTCTGCCATGCAGCAGACGGCCGTGAAACCGCCCGCCACGGCGGCGCTACTGCCGCTGGCGATCGTTTCCTTGTGCTCGAACCCCGGTTCTCGCAGATGTGCATGGAGATCGATGAACCCAGGGGCCACGACCATCCCGGCGGCATCGAACACCTTGGTCTGGGCCGGTTGGTCGAGCCGCTCTCCGGCAGCGGCCACCACGCCGCCCTCGAGCAGGAGGTCCATACCCTGATCGAGGCCCTGCGAGGGATCGACAACCCGCCCGTTACGAATCAGAAGCCGCTTCACTGCGTCCTCCCGCAAGCAGGTACAGAATGGCCATGCGAATCGCCACGCCGTTGGTCACCTGATCGAGGATCAGCGACTGGGCGCCGTCGGCGACCAGCGAGTCGATCTCGACTCCCCGATTCATCGGTCCAGGATGCATGACGACCGCGTGATCAGCCGCGAGTTTCAATCGGTCCGGGGTGAGCGCGAAGAAATCGAAGTACTCCCGCATCGATGGGAAATTGACCTTTTTTTGGCGCTCCAGCTGGATCCGCAGCATCATCACCACGTCCGCATCCTCGAGTGCCGGTTCGATCCGCACGAACGGTTTGACTCCGAGTTCCTCAACGTCCAGTGGGAGCAGGGACGCGGGAGCGACGAAGCGGACCTCGGCCCCCATCTTGTCGAGCAGGAAGGCGTTGGAACGGGCAACGCGAGAGTGACGGATATCGCCTGCAATCACGACCTTGAGACCGCCGAGCCGGCCAAAATGCTGGCGCATCGTGAAGGCATCGAGCAGAGCCTGGGTCGGATGTTCGTTGATTCCGTCTCCCGCGTTGATGATCGACGCGGGAACGACCTTCGACAACCGGTGCGGTGCACCCGAGTGCGGATGACGGATGACGATGAAGTCCGGCGACATCGCCATCAGGTTGCGCGCGGTGTCGAAAAGCGTCTCGCCCTTGCTGACCGACGAGCTCGAAGCGGAAAAGTTGAGCGTGTCGGCGGACAAACGCTTTTCGGCGACCTCGAAGGAGAACCGCGTGCGCGTCGAAGGCTCCATGAAGAGATTGACGACCGTCGATCCGCGAAGGGTCGGTACTTTCTTGATTGGCCGCTTGGCGACATCCAGTAACTCTTCCGCTGTCTCGAGAATGAGTTGGATCTCGCCGGGTTCGAGCTGACTGATCCCTACGACATCCTTGCGGGCCAGGGCAGTGGCCGCCTCAGTTGTCATCATCGACCTCTCTCCCGATCCACACCCCATCCTCGCCATCGACCTCTACGAATCGCACCTGCACGTCCTCGTCGCGGGTCGTGTCGAGAACCTTGCCGACGACGTCGGCCGCGATCGGCAGCTCGCGATGTCCCCTGTCGATCAGCACCGCGAGGCGCACCGCAAGAGGCCGCCCGTAGTCGACCAGCGTGTCGAGCGCGGCCCGGATGGTGCGTCCGGTGAACAGGACGTCATCCACCAGATAGATGACACGGTCGTCGAGCGAGTCCGGCAGAACCGTTTTCTTGAGAACCGGCTGTTGATGGGCCGGCCGCCAGGGTCCGACATCATCGCGATACAGGGTGATGTCGAGCCGACCGACCGGGATCTCATATCCGGTCACCTCGGAAAGAGCCTTTGCGAGGCGATCCGCCAGCGGCACCCCGCGGGTGTGAATGCCGACCAGCATCACCGAGTCCCCGTCGCGCTCGCGGATCTCGGCCGCCATCCGCGCCACAGTGCGTGCCATCCCCGCCTCGTCCAAGATCTCCTGGAGCATCGTCAGGCCGGGATTCGAGCCTTTCATCTCACCCCCAACTGCCAAAAAAAATGCTCCCCGATCGGGAAGCTTGAGGTCGGAATCCTGTGCTTTCGATTTCGCATCGGCCAGATGGTAGCACACACGAGAATTCGGAATGAGGAATGGGGAATGAGGAATTCCCACCCACCCTCCCGAGCATTTCGAATTTCGAATTTCCCACCCCACCCGCCCGGGATCGGTACGGTCTGGCCCTCTCGTGCCGAGATCCCAACTCCTAATTCCTAATTCCTAATTCCTAATTCAGCGAACTGTATGATATCCGCCGATGACCAAACACCCGACCGCGAGACCCATGGACAGGATGATGATCCTCGCCGCGGCGCTGCTCTTTTCGACCGGAGGCGCGGCGGTGAAGTTGACCTCGCTGACCGGTTGGCAGGTGGCGAGCCTTCGCTCGGGCATCGCTGCCATAACCCTAATCCTTATCCTTCCCTCTGCGCGGCGAAACTGGAGCCACCGAACCCTTCTCGTCAGCTGCGCCTACGCGGCGACCATGATCTCCTTCGTTCTCGCCAATAAACTGACGACTGCCGCCAACGCGGTCTTCCTGCAAAGCACGGCACCTCTCTACGTACTGGTCTTCGGTCCGCTGCTCCTAGACGAACCGATCCGCCGGAAACACATCGTATTCATGGCCACGCTCGCGGCGGGCATGTGGCTGATCTTTGCCGGCGACCAGGGCCGGTCCGCCACTGCGCCGAATCCTGTGCTCGGGAACATCATCGGTGCCGTGACCGGCTTCTGGTGGGCCCTCACCGTCATCGGCCTGCGCTGGCTCGGACGCGATCAGACCCGGTCTTCATCCTCGTCCGATCCCGCTGCGGCAGTGGTCGGCGGCAATGTCATCGCGTGTCTCGCGGCCCTTCCCGCGGCACTGCCGATTTCCAACCCGACCGCAATCGACTGGATCTCGGTGAGCTTCCTCGGGATATTCCAGATTGCGATTGCCTACGTCTTCCTGGTCCGGGGAGTACGGCGGGTCGAAGCGCTCGAGGTCTCGCTGCTGGTGCTGCTCGAGCCTGTGCTGAGTCCCGTGTGGGCCTGGCTGATACACGGCGAGGTGCCGTCCGGCCTCGCCCTCCTCGGTGGTGCCTTGATCGTGACCGCGACTGCATCCTTCACCTGGTCAACCAGCTCCGAGCCTTCAGCCATCGGCGAACCCTAGCCAAATCCAGGCTTCCCGCTGGTGGCAGTGTCAGATGATCGAACGCGCCGTGCGCGGTTTACCTCGCCCGCAGTGTTCAGAGTATTGCCGAAAGCATCGCGATTCCCGGGAAGGTGGAGAACCCCACGACCTCGGTGACGGTGGCTAGAACGATCGACGAGCATTGTGCCGAATCGACACTCAAAACCAGTCGTCACTCCCGCGACGCCTGTGACGGCCGCCTGCCTTGTTTTTCCGTTTGCGGCCGCGGCTGCCCCGCTCGCGGCGCCATTCGTCGTACTCGTCACGTTCGTCGGGATCGACCCTCGGCCGAGACGGCTCGGTTTCGTTTTTTTCGAGTTCCTCGTCGAGCAATCGATCCCGCTGTCGCCTTCTCTTTTCGCCGGTCATTGGAACTCCAGTTTCTGCGGTCCCTTGATCCAAGTCCACCAATACCACAATTCCGGGATGCGGTCATGTTTGAGTGGATCCAGATACAATCCCGCCACAGGGTGCGAAACCATGTGTGACTGAAACGGCCAAAAAGGAGGTCCTTTTGCAAGCGGCACGAAACATCTGGACGCTGGATCGCGGAAACGGGCCGATCGTGGCGACCGCCATCCATGACGGGCACGATGTGCGGGCAGAGGTCGCTCATCATTTAGCGCTGGACGAGGCCGCTCGTCTTCGCGAGGAGGACCCCTTCACAGGCCGGTGGACTGTGATTGCGCCGACAAGAGTCGTGGCCACTCGCTCGCGATTCGAGGTCGACCTGAACCGCCCGCGAGAGACCGCGGTCTATCGAACCCCTGAGGAAGCCTGGGGCCTCGAGGTGTGGAACGGCTCTCTTCCGGAAGCAATTGTAGAGCGAAGCCTCGAGGACTACGACGCGTTCTACGCCGAGCTCGAGCGCCTCTACACAGAGCTCGCGAGACGGCACCAGCGCTTCCTTGTGCTCGATCTGCACTCGTACAATCACCGCCGTGAGGGTCCGGCCGGCCCCCCTGCGGATCCGGCCGGAAACCCACAGGTCAATATCGGCACCGGCACGATGAGTGACCGTTCTCGCTGGGCGCGATTGATCGAACGGTTCATAGACGACCTCACGAGCTTCGATTTTCCCGGCGGCAGGCTTGACGTGCGGGAAAACGTCAAGTTCCGGGGCGGGGCCTGTGCCGCGTGGACCCATCGGAGCTTCCCCGATTCCGCGTGCGTACTCTCGATCGAGGTCAAGAAGTTCTTCATGGACGAGTGGACCGGCGAGGCCGACGAGAGGCAGCTGAACGCCATCGGCGAGGCCCTCGCCTCAACCCTCCCCGGCGCGCTCGAAGAGCTGGAGCGGTAGGTGGTACGGGTTGAAGAAAAGACCATACCGGACCGTCTCGTCAGAGTGGTCGGTAAACGCCTCTCCGAGGGCAAGCAGGTACGGCGCACTTTGCCCGTCTGGGGCCGGCTGGCGATCGACCGACCGCTGCCCTTTCTCTGCGTCTACCGACGCCCCAAAAAGGCCGAAAAAGATGCCACCTTCCGCTTGGTAACCAGCGAGGCCTCCTACCTCACCTGCCTGGCGGACAAGCGGCAGCGTGAGGGAATCGCGCGGCTCGCCGGTACGGTCGCGGAGGCGATAACAGAGAGATTCGGGTCGATTCTGTTACTCGAGGTGTGGGCCGGATTGTCTGCTCCAGTCCAGGACGGGATCTCTCCGGGCGCGCTGCAGCCGGAGTTCCGGATCTTCGCACCGAAGAACCAGCATCATGCCGCGCTGACGGATGCGTTCGAGGAGGAGCTGCGCCGCGTCAAGATCGGTCGTAAGAGGGCGCGCGTCGAGACTGTCGAAAGCAGCCGACGTTGGCCACGCGGACTGTCACAGATCATAGCTGCCGACGAGGCCCGGAAGACCGGGTGTGTCTTCTACGGCCTCGAGGTCAGTCCCATCTACATCAATCCGGAAACCGGGGAAGCCTACCCCGGAGTGCTTCGGATCCTGCGCCGCCGGCTGTCGGTCGCTCTGCGCCGCATCTTTTACGAGTTCGCCCGGACCTCCACGACCGTCGACCCGGCCCACTTCCACACCCTGGGCCGGCGGGCGGTGGTGAAGGCGGTGTGGGAGGTCGACGAGATGCTGGCCTCCGCCTCGGAGAGCTACGAATTCCTCCTCCAGCTGACGCCGGTCAACGGGGAGCAGGCGTGGCGGCAGTTCGAGCGCTACAAGTTCGAGCGCGTGCCGGCATTTCACTACCGGCCGATACCGGTCGAGCCGGTGGTCCTGAAGCGGCGTCTCTTCCGGGCACCGGTGGAGCGCATCGAGGACCCGGCATTGGCTCTCGTCTTTCGCCAGAAGCTGGACGAACTCGACCGACAGATCACCATGCTCCAGGACCGCAACACCTCGCGCTTCCTCCACGAGAGTCTGCAACTCTACGGTGGCGTGGAGGATGATCTTCACACCCTCGCATTGGACATCCTCGAGCGGATCCGTCCGCGCAGCCGGGAAAAGGCTTCCCCGGGGATCGTGGGCGCGGAGGCCTTCGCTGAGCGCGCCCGTGAGGAAATCACATACTTGCGCTCACAGCGTCGGGAGGTCAAAGCCAGAGTTGAAATCAGGTCCGACGTGACCGGCCTCCTGGTATCACGAGGCAACCTGCTTGTCAGTTCCCACTCTCGGATCCCTGCGTCGAGGGTCGAAGCCCTGGTGCAACACGAGGTCGGCACTCATATTCTCACCTACTACAACGGCCGCGCACAGAAATTCCGTCTGCTCCACACCGGGCTCGCCGGCTACGACCCACTTCAGGAGGGCCTCGCCGTCTTGTCGGAATACCTCGTGGGAGGCCTCAGCCGACCCCGCCTGCGGTTGCTGGCGGGCCGGGTTGTGGCGGCGCGGAGCGTGCTCGACGGCGCGACCTTTATCGAGACCTTTCGCCAGCTCCGAAACACCCACGGCTTCGCCAACCGGACCGCCTACACCGTCACTCTCCGAATCCACCGTGGTGGAGGCTTGACGAAAGACGCTGTATACCTTCGCGGCCTGCGGCAGATCCTCGACTACATCGCTGACGGCGGTAGCCTTGAGCCATTGTTCACAGGTAAGATTGCGATCCAGCACATTCCGATCATCAACGAGCTGCGGTGGCGAGGTGTGCTGGTTCCGCCGCCGCTGGCGCCGCGGTACATAAACCAGACGGATTCCCTACTACGGCTCGAAAGGCTGCGGCAGGGCATGTCCGTCGTCGACTTGCTGGAGGAGAACTAACATGAGAATCGGGTTTCTGGTCAATGGTATCGACACCGAGAAGGTCGGCTTCACCACCGTTCGCTTGGCCTGCGAAGCCGTCAACCAGGGCCACGAGGTCTTCTACTTCGGGGTCGGGGACCTGGCCTACGATACCGATGAATTCGTCAGGGCGAGGTCGCGCACCTTTCCGAAGAAGTCCTACTCGTCTCATACGACCTTTTTCAAGGACCTGCAGGGCGGCAAGGGCCTGAACGAACGGATCACCGTCGACGATCTAGACGTGCTCATGCTGCGCAACGTGCCGTCGGACGACTTCCTGAATCGACCGTGGGCGACCACCGTCGCGACCGAGTTCGGACGTCTTGCGATGCGACATGGGGTGATTGTCGTCAACGATCCGAACGGCCTCTCCAAGGCCGGATCGAAGATGTACCTGCAGCTCTTCCCTGAAGAGTCCAGACCACGCACGCTGATAACTCGCAACAATAGCGAGATCAAGGCCTTCGCCAAAGACCTGGGGACGATCGTTCTCAAGCCGCTTCAGGGTTCGGGGGGAGCGAGCGTCTTTCTCGTGCGGCCTGACGATATTCCGAACCTCAACCAGATGATCGATGCGGTGAGCCGAGACGGCTTTGTCATCGCCCAGGAGTATCTCCCGGCAGCGGCCGAGGGTGATACGCGTCTTTTCATGATGAATGGGAGGCCGTTGCGGGTGAAGGGCAAGTACGCCGCTTTTCGCAGGGTACGAACCGGGGGCGACATGAGATCGAACATCCATGCCGGCGGCAAGCTGGCGGCCCCGCAGATCACCGATGAGGCCCTGCGAATGGCCGAGATCGTGAGGCCTAAGCTGGTCCAGGACGGGATGTTCCTGGTCGGACTCGACATCGTCGGCGACAAGCTGATGGAGATCAACGTCTTCAGCCCGGGCGGGCTGGGCAGCGCCCAGAAATTCTCCAAGGTCAATTTCTGCCGCTACGTCATCGAGGCGCTGCAGCGGAAGGTCGACTACATGGAGTTCTACGGCCGCAGTTTCGGCAACGTTGAAATGTCGAATCTGTAACCCGGATCAGCCCGCGCCGACGTGATTCTGGGTCAGGCCCGCTATCGGTCGAGGGATGCGAGCGGTAGTCACTCCCCTCCGGCGCGATCGCCGTGGGAGACCGTTACTACGGTGTGGATGCCGCCGCGCAACCGGTAATCGAGCTCGACCTCCATCCAGGCAGGGTCACAGCAGGCCACCAGGTCCTCGAGCACCCGGTTGGCGGCGTGCTCCTGGTAGATGCCGACGCTGCGAAAACTCGTGAGGTAGTACTTGAACGATTTGAGCTCGATGCAGGCTTCGGTCGGCAGGTACCGCACGGCAAGAGTGCCGAAATCAGGCAGCCCGGAAAAGGGACACACGCAGGTCCACTCGTCGGTCGAGATCTCGACCAGAGCATCACTCCCGGCGTACTGGTACGCAAAGGTTTCGAGCACCTCCGGGGCCACCTTCTCGAGGCCGTCGAACGGAAACGTCATGCCTTCGGCTTCAACCATGGGGACCTCCTTCCGAAATCTTAACCTGATCGACTACACTGCAGCGAAAACGCCGAGCGAGGGGTAAAGAATGGATTTCACGAAGAAGTTTCGCGTCGAACCGGGTACCAGGATCGATCTCGACGCGATCGATGCCGACTTCAAGCCCAAAGGTCTGAGCCGCGAGGATGCGGATGAGGAGTTTCGCGGGCTGACCTCGGAGCTTCGTGATCTGCAGCATTTGATGTATGCCGAGGACAGTCGATCGCTGCTGGTGGTCCTCCAGGGGCGCGACGCCGCCGGCAAGGACGGCACCATCCGCCACGTCTTCGGGCCCATGAACCCGCAGGGAACCCGGGTTACCAGCTTCAAGATACCGTCCCGCGAAGAGGCGGCCCACGACTTTCTCTGGCGCTGCCACAAGGTCGCGCCGAAGAGAGGTACGGTCGGTATTTTCAACCGCTCCCACTACGAGGAAGTGTTGGTCGTTCGGGTCCACAGCCTGGTGCCCGAAAACGTCTGGTCGAAAAACTATGACCACATCAACGCCTTCGAACGGCTGCTGGCCGACAATCGGACCCTGGTTCTGAAGTTCTTCCTCCACATCGACCGAAACGAGCAGCTCGAGCGGTTCAAGAAACGCATCGACAACCCCAGGAAGAACTGGAAGATTTCGGAGGCGGATTACTCCGAGCGGCCGCATTGGGACGCTTACACCGAAGCCTACGAGGAAGCCCTTTCGCGATGCAGCACCGACATCGCCCCGTGGTTCGTGATACCCGCCAATCGCAAATGGGTTCGCGATCTGGTGATCGCGGACATCGTTGCAGAGGCAATGCGAGATCTCGACATGAAGTTCCCCGCCCCGGACGTGAACATGGAAGAGATTCGCGACAAGTACCACGAAGCAAAGAACGCCGGATAACCCGAATTTTCAATTTTCAATTCTTAATTCTCAATTCCCCTCCGCCCCCTGTTTCTCGGGAAGGGTGCGCGGGATCTCAAAATTCAAAATCGAAAATTCAACATTTCACTCTTGGCAGCGCGCCCCTCAGAACCCATATTGTTCACACGAGCCAGTTTCGAAAAGGGGGCCACCATGCGCTGGACCTATTCGTGTCCTCACTGCCGGGCCATGCTCAACCCCGACGAGACAGTCGTGCTCATCGGAGAGTGCGGCCCTCATCGCATTCTCATCGGTTTCCACCCGGAACCGGGATCCTACCGCGCCTACCTCCCGCCGGAGTTCAAATTCGAGGAGGGTTCGCTGTGGGACTTTTCGTGCCCGGTGTGCAGCCGGAGCCTCGTCGCCGAGGTCACCCCCGAACTGTGCGCCCTGGACATGGCCACTCAGGGTGTCCGCCACCGGCTGTTTTTCGCCAGAACCGCTGGCGAGCAGGCGACCTTCGTCATTTCTGCCGAAGGTATCACGACTCATGGCAAGGACTCGGCCCGGCACGAACTGGAGATGCTGGAGCTGGTCTAGCCGCCAAGAGCGCATGCCGCTTCGGTGCGTAAGGTGCCACTCGTCGCATTGTCATCATTGCACTGCCATCCCGAGCACACTCGTGACAATGCGACAGGTGGCACCGGTGTCATCGAGGCAACATCGCGCATGGAGTATCGGGCAACTATCCGTGTAGGATGGTCTCGTGGACAGCAAGCGACGACGGGTCATCCTGCGCTCGGCAGCCTTGGGCCTGGCCGTATTGGGCGTGGGGACAGTCGGCTACATGGTGATCGAAGGTCAAGACGTCTTCGATGCCTTCTACATGACCACCATTACCGTGACAACCGTCGGTTTCCGCGAGGCGTTCGACCTTTCGCCGGCCGGCAAGGCCTTCACAATCGTCCTCGCCTTCGGCGGCATCGGCGTCATTCTCCTGATAGCGACCGAGTTCGCACGGGCCATGCTCGACACCGATATCCGGCGGATGATCGGGATTCGAAGGGATCTGACGATGATCAACAAGCTCTCGAACCACATCGTGGTCCTCGGGTACGGCCGTATGGGTCAAGCGGTCGTCGAGGTTCTGCGCGATCGGGGAATCGATTTTTCGGTCGTCGATCTCGACCCGGAACGTTGCAGGGAACTCGAGGAAGACCATCTTCCGGCCGTACGCGGCGACGCAACCCAGGAAGATGTACTCAAGGCGGCCGGGGTGGAACGCGCGCGAACCCTGATCGCCTGCCTGGCGGATGATGCGCACAACGTCTACTCGATTCTGCTCGCCAGACAGCTCAAGCCGAACGTCACGATCATCGCGCGTGCGGTCGAGGACGGCGCAGAGGAGCGCCTGAGGCTGGCCGGAGCGGACCGCGTTCTCAATCCCTATCGAAACGGCGGGACCCTTCTCGCCATCACGGCGATCAAACCAACAGTGACCGACTTCCTCAACGCCTCACTGGCGGGATCCGCGATGGAGCTCGAGCTCGCGGAGGTGGTGGTCCATCCTTCGAGCGAGCTCGCCGGCAAGACGCTGGCAGGCGCTGGAGTCCGGCAACGATTCGGGATCATCGTCGTGGCGTTGAAGCGAGGTGACCAGAGCACCTTCAACCCGGGCCCGGACGAACGAATCGAGGCCGGCGACGTGTTGGTGACCCTCGGACCGACTCACGCACTCGAGAGCATCGAGCGCGCGACTCAGTAGCGCTTATGGATGAGCCGACCTAGCCGACTGCGGCCAAGCGGCCCGGGTACGCGGCCACCGCCGCATCGAGGATCTTCATGGCGCGACTGAGTATTTCGGCATCGTACATGAAGGCGATCCGGACCTCATCGACGCCCAGTCCATCGGTCACGTAAAAGCCTTTTCCCGGTGCCAGGCAAACCGTCTCCCCCTCGAGCGCGAAGTCGCGCAACAGGAACACCGCGAACTCCTCACAGCTATCGATCGGCAAGCGGGTCATGGAGTAGAACGAGCCCTCCGATCGATGTGGGTTTACGCCATCGATGGCGGCGAGGCCATTGAAGACCGCGTCCCGCCGGGCCTCGTACTCCCCGCACAGCGCCTCCGAGTAGGCGCGACCGTGCTCCAACATTGGCACGACCATGAGCTGCTCGGCGGTCGCCACGGATAGCCTGGCCTGACAGAAACGCAGCGCGATATCGAGGACCTCCCGATTGTGAGTCGCCAGACACCCGATGCGAACGCCACAGGAGTTGAAACGCTTCGATACGCTGTCGACGACGATGATGCGCTGCGCCAGGCTCTCGAATTGCGTGAACGATCGCGGTGTGCCGCCATCGAAGACGAACTCACGATACACCTCGTCACAGATCACGAAGAGGTCGTTCTCGAGGGCTACGGTCGCGACTGCCTCGAGCTCCTCCATCGTGTAGACGGTTCCGGTCGGGTTTGACGGATTGCACAGCAATATTGCCCGCGTTTTTGGCGTCACGCAGGCACGCAGGCGGTCAATCGACCCAAAGTGATAACCGTCCTCGACCTTGAGTGTGATCGGCATCATAGTGACATCGGCTTGAGCGGCAAAGCTCAGATAGTTTGTGTAACAAGGCTCGAAGACCAGCACCTCACCGCCACCGCCAGCGACGATCGAGAGAATGATGGTCAGCGCCTCACTGGCGCCGGACGTTACAAATATCTCTTCGGCATCGAACTGGATCTCCCAACTCGAGAAGAAGGCGCTCCACGCCTCACGGGTCCGTGGCAGCCCCTCGCTCGGCGCATATGCGAGCGTGGCCAACGATAGACCGTGCAGCTCGGCTATCATCTCGGGCGGCGTCGGCATGTCCGGCTGGCCGATATTCAGGTAAATGACATCCGTGCCTCTCGCTTCGGCCGCGCGCGCATGGGGCGCGAGCTTGCGAATCGGCGATGCCTGTAAGGTGGCGGATTTTTCTGAGATTTTCGGCATCGTCACCTCCCTGCGGGTGAAGTCGGCGATGAAATTGTAGCTCACTCGTAATTCCGCCACCGTACAATGCAAAGGTCGGATTAACGGGGAGACACGATGTACAGCTTCGAACAGTGGAGAAAAAAGTACGGCCGTGCGACCGTCAACTCGCTGTGGGACATCTTCATGGTCTGGGTGGTGATCATCAACCTGTGCCTGATCCTCTTCGATCTCACTTACCTCTGGCTCCGTCCCACCTATTTCAAGTACCTACCAGTCGTAACACGGATCTGGGATCCGGTCCTCGGTATCGAGCCCCACCCGCTCACCGAGGAGCTGAGAGACAAGGCTGACGAAGCAGAAGAGGAGTTGCAGTACGACCTTCGACCCACCGATTTGACGCGAACAGTGGAAGAGCTTCGCGCCCTGACCCTGAGAGTCTTCGTTGAAAACCCGTTCGAGCGGTCGGGACAGACCGAGGAGCTCGTCGCCATCGAAGAGGCAATGGCGCGGGTCACCGGTCATCAATCGAGTTCGCTCGCAAACCCGGACGAGCTCAGCCAAATCGTCAACGATTTCTGGATGGGTCCACCGGAACTCCTCAGACACCGGCTCGAATTGTTTGACGAGTATCTGGAACCGCTCCTGGCAGTCAACTATTTTCGCGGCTACGACCTCGACGGCAACCTCATCAACCACTTTTGGAAGATCGATCTGCCGTTTCTGATCCTGTTCTGGATCGAGTTCATGACTCGCTGGTTCCTCGCGATCCGCCGCAAGACCTACGCCAGATGGTACTTCTTCCCGATCTTCTACTGGTACGACCTCCTCAGCCTGATCCCGGTGACAGCCCTGCGCCCCCTCCGTCTGCTGCGGGTCATCTCGATATACATGCGGTTGCGAAAGTCCGAGCTCTCACGGGTCGGTCAGGACATTGCCAGCCGCTTCGTCGCCTACATCTCCAACATCATCACCGAGGAGGTGTCGGATCGGGTCGCACTGCGGATACTCTCCGAGTTCGGTGAGGAGATCAAGGACGGCACACACACGCGCATCGCGCGGGCCACGGTCGAGCCGCGGCGGGAACAGATCGAGGACGTGCTGGTCGGCCAGATCCGGACGATACTGACCGACGACAGCACCATCGAGCGCTTTCGTCAGCTCCTCCAGCTCAACCTCGACACGGCGCTGGAGGAGTCCGAAAGCCTGCGTGCGGTGCCGGTGCCCCACTTCATCCTCAAACCGGCGGTTCGCTCCATCGGAGACGTGATTCTCGACACTACACTCGAGACGGTCAGCATGACCCTCGACAGCCCTGAGGGCGAGGAAGCCATGAGCGCGCTCGCCGATTCGATCCTCGACGCTCTGTTTCAAGGCCCGGCTCTCGAGGAGTTCCAAAGCCTGGTCGAGGACATCAGCCTGCAGGTCGTCGACCACATGAAGGATGTCGTCGAAGTCAAGAAATGGGCGCTGCCCGATGAGCAGGAGGGCAAGAGAATGCCGATGCCGTGGGAGGAGGAACCCGACGGCTGAACCCGGACTGCCCGCGATTTTCTCTCGTCATTCCGACCGAGGGCCCGGTATGGCCCGAGCGGAGGAATCTGTGAAAAAAAGGCAGCGCGATGCTGCATTGCCCACAGATCCCTCGGCTGCGCGCGCCTGCGGCGCGCTTCGCTCGTGATGACGTTCTGGCTGGGCTCGTCGGACGAGCCCGCCATCACGTCATTTCGGATTTGGGATTTTGGATTTGCTTTGACCTGAGGGCCGAGTGCCGAGCACGCGTATCCGCGGGCACGGCCCGCGGACGGTGGACTGGTCTAGCTGTTCTTCGCGGTCAGGCGATCGAGGCGAAGGGTGGCGTCGGCGCCCATGAAATGGCGGCCGGAGAGGATCACCACGAGCATCGCGCCAAGGGCTACCGCGGCGGCGATCATGAACATCACCACGATCTGATAGGCGACCGCCTGGAGGGGCGGTGATCCGGCGAGGATCTGTCCGGTCATCATGCCCGGCAGCGACACGAGGCCGGCCGCCGCCATCGCGTTGATGATCGGGATCATTCCGGTGCGCACCGCGTCCCGGAGCGGTTCTTTCAGCGCCTCACCTCGGGTGGCTCCGAACGCGATTCGAAGTTCGACTTCGGCCGCCCGAAGATCGAGGTGGTCCATGAAACGGTCGAGACACAGCGAGATCCCGGTGAGCGAATTGCCGAGGATCATGCCGAGCAGCGGAATGACATACTGCGGCTCGTACCACGGATCGACGCCGACCACGATCTGGGTCACCATTCCGCCCACTACCAGGCAGCTGGCGGCCATCGTGAGCCAGGCGTCCAAAAGGATCCCCCGGTAGAGCCGTGACGCCCGAACGACCGCTTCGCGGGCGGCAAACACTGTCATTAACAACAGCAACAACACCACCAACAGCGGATTGCGGAGAGCGAAGATCCGCTCGAGCACCAGGCCGAGGAGGCCCAACTGGATAACGGTCCGTAGGGCAGCCACCCATAGCCGCCGTTCGACTCCAAGCCGAAGGACCATCGACACCGCACCCGCCGCAACGATGAGCACCGTGGCGATGATCAGCTGCTGGCGTCCGAGCTCTATGAAGTCGGTCATGAAACCTCCCGCAATCCGCCTTCGGAGAGCCGCAGCCGAAGGTCGGTTCGGGCGATCATCGTCGGATCGTGAAACACGCATACGAGCAACCGGCCCGCACGGTGGGCGAAGTCGAGGAGCAGCTCCAGGCAGGCGGAGGCGATTTCCGGATCGAGCCCAGCGAGCGGTTCGTCGGCGACCAGCACCTGTGGGTCCCAGAGCAGCGCGCGGGCCAACGCCAATCGATGGCGCTCGCCGCCGGAAATCGTTCGTACGTCGCGATCGAGAGGGATCGCCTCGAGCCCAACTCGAGCCAAAATCGCCGACGCCGCGCCCTCGTCGAACCGCTTCCGACGTCCGGAGCGTTGAGCAAATGGAAACGCCACATTTTCACGCACGGTACCGGAGATCATCGGCGCATCCTGTGCCGCGAGGCTCACACGTGCCCGCCAGGCGACCAGGTCGGCGCCGGCATACGGCTCGCCCTCGAGCCACCACTCAGCCTCGGGCGAATGTGCAAGTGCCGTCAGGTGGCGAAGGAGCGTGCTCTTACCACTCCCGGAGGGGCCTTCGATCGCGACGGTCTGTGATTCATCCAGGGAAATCGAGACTTCCTCGAACAGAACCCTATTCTCGCCGTCGGTGGCCGTGAACGGGCCGCACTCGAGGAAGGCTGCCATGCGGGGAGTTTATATCTTTTTCGATCCCGGTCCCGAACCCGATCCCGATCCCGAAACGGCTCGGGAGATCTTGTGGCGCCGACGTCGGAAGCGGGAACGGGAACGGGAGCGAGAGCGGAGTGTCATGAAGTAGCCAAAGGAATAAACAAGGCGTAAAATTGAAAAATGGTCGACCGGCCGATACGCCGCATCCTTCACGCCGACATGGACGCGTTCTATGCCGCCATTCACATCCGCGACGATCCCGCCCTCGAAGGGAAACCGGTTGTGGTCGGTGGCGATCCGTCGGGCCGCGGCGTCGTGGCTGCCGCCAACTACGAGGCTCGCAAGTACGGGATTCACTCCGCGATGCCGGCGGCGCTGGCCAGGCGGCTGTGCCCCGAGACGATATTCCTCCGCCCCGATTTCACGCGCTACCGGTCGGAGTCGCAGCAGATCTTCGCCATCTATCGTGATTACACGCCGATCGTCCAGCCGCTGTCGCTGGATGAGGCGTTCCTCGACGTGAGCGAGCACCTCGGCCCTTTCGACAGCGCCACCGCGATTGCCGAGGACATCCGCCGCCGGGTTCGAGAGGAGCGCCAATTAACAGTCAGTGTCGGCGTGGCGCCAAACAAGCTGGTGGCCAAGATCGCCTCCGACCACCGCAAACCGGACGGGCTGACGGTCATCCGCCCGCACGAGGTCGAGGCATTCCTCGCGCCGCTCCCGGTCCGCCGGCTTTTCGGCATCGGCCCGGCCGGCGAACGACGGCTGCACGAAATGGGCATCACCACGGTGGGCGAGCTCCGTCAGCAGACTGTCGATCGTCTGATGGTCCGATTCGGCAACTGGGGGCGATTTCTCTGGGAGCGCGCCCGCGGAATCGACAACCGTCCGGTCCATCCCCAGCGAGAACGGAAGAGTCTGAGCACCGAGCGCACCTTCGAGGACAACGTCAAGGACCCTGTGGAGATCGATCGGATCCTCGACTCGATGGCCCGAGAGGTCGCACGGGGCCTCGAGAAGCGCCGGCTGGCGGCGACTACGATCACGGTCAAGGTGCGCTATCCAGATTTCACCACCCGCACCCGCTCGCACACCCTGCCATCGCCGACGTCGGATGCGGCCACGATCTCCGCCGCCGCGCGCGAGATGGTGCGACGTACCGAGGCAGCCAAGCACTCGGTCCGCCTGCTCGGCGTCGGAACGAGTCATCTTGTCCCCGGCGACCTCGGGCAGAAGGCGCTGTTCGAGGAGTAGTGGAATTCAGGTGGGACCTGGATGCTCAAGGCTCGATGCTGGTTGCCGGATGCCGGATGCCGGATGCCGGATGCTACGAATCGATAGACCACCGTGATGGATTGGCAAGAGGCGGGAGAACTGATCGAGAATCCAGCATCGAGGATCCAGTATCGGGTGGGTGGGCGGGATGGTTCTGGCACACTAGTGCCTCCAAATGACTGACGTTCGAGAGTCCATTTCTTCACCCACCCGCCTTGTTCTCGGTCTCGTGACCGCCCTTGCCGGGCTGTGGACCGCAGGCATCTTCGTCGCCCCCTGGTTGATCGCGCACGACGTGATTGCCGGTCACTGGCTTCGGTGGTTCTATCGACCAGCGTGCCACCAGATCAGCGACCGGTGCCTGGACCTCGGTTTCGGACCGATGGCCGTGTGCGCCAGGTGTGCCGGCCTGTACCTCGGCGGAACTCTCGCCCTCCTGTGGATCACCATCCGTGATCGATCGTGGCGGCCCCGTCCCCGCTGGCTGGCGGTGGTTGCCGCGCCGACGATTGTGGACTTCGTCGCCGGCCAGGTCGGACTTCCGAGCCTTGGGAACTGGGCTCGTTTCGCGATTGCCATGCCGCTCGGTTTCCTCGCCGGTCTCTACCTCGGTGATGCGCTGTTCGAAATCGTGAGGCACAACTCGAACCAGGGAAATCGAAAAAAAGAACCGAAGGATTCGGTAGGATAGGGCGACACTCAAGGAGGACACCATGAATCAGGCACCTTCGATGCTCAAACCCGCATTGGTCGCCGGAGTCGTCTTCGGAATCGCGGGATCCATTCCGGTCATCAACTGGATCAACTGCGCCTGCTGTGCACTGATCATCGGCTGTGGATTCTTCGCTGCTTATCTGTACTCGAAGGACTGCCGCAATGCCGGCGTCGCTTTCCTACCCGGTAACGGGGCTACCGTCGGTCTGCTCTCCGGACTCATCTATGGTGGGATCTCGGGAGTCCTCGGCGGCCTCATCAGCTCCGCCATGGGTATCGGGGAGTGGGATGAGGTCATCGAGCAGATCGAGGCGACGGGCGCAGACATCGACCCGGAGGTCCTGGACCAGATCTCGCAGTTCATGGACAGCTCCGGCGGGCTGATGGTGTTTCTTGTCGGGCTGTTCTTGGCCCTGCTTCTGGGTGCGATCTTTGGAACCCTTGGCGGACTGATCGGCGGCTCGGTCTTCAAGTCGCAACCGCAACCGCCGGAGTACGACCGGGCGCCGCCACCGCCGCCCGTCGGCTGATACTCTCCGGGCAGAATGCGTTGCAAGTGGCATCGTCGGCCCCATCCCAGGCGCCGCCGCCGAGGGTAAGGAGCTCCCGGGAGGATCCTGCACGACCGATGGCCTTCGCACGACTGATCGTCGCCACCACCCTGTCGGGCACGCGGCCGCAAGACGTCTTCGTGGGGATGGGTTTCATGGGCGTGGAAGGGGTGGCCACTTCGCGGTGACCACCCGTTCCCTGTCAAAGGAGGAGCGCCAGCTGGCGTATCTCTGGCTCGCGGCGGCCGCCTTGGCCGTCGCCTTGCGACCCCTGTGGATGGCTGTCGCACCTCACCTCGGGAATTGCGTCTTTCGCTCGATCACCGCTGTGCCGTGCCCGAGCTGCGGCACCACCCGAGCGGCGACCGCCTTCCTCGACGGAGACCTGGCATCCGCGTTCGCCGCGAACCCGCTCGCAGCCACAGCAGGTTTGATCTTCGTCGCCGGTGCTCCGCTCGCGGTTCTCTGGGCAGTATCACGATGGCCGATCCCGGTCGCCGAGGGGTCCAAGGCGGGTTGGCTTCGCGTGACCACCGCCGTCCTCGTGCTATTGAACTGGCTGTATCTCATCATCGTCGACTGATGTCCGATTCGGGCCTCTCAACGTAGTTGCAAATTTGAGATTTGGTTTCATTCATTGTCATTATTTCATTTGAATAGTCTTGACAATGACACAGCTTGATTCTATTCTATCGACCGTAAAAAAGGATATGGCTATTTAGTTGATATCCATACATTCTTTGGTTCTAGGAGGTCAAAGTGAACCGTTCCACATTGTTCGTTGCGGCCATGCTGATCGGAGTTCTCGCTCTGAGCTTGGCCAATGTCGCAACTGCGGCGAAGAAACCCAAGGGCGTCGACCTGTACAAGGAGTACTGCAAACCCTGCCACCTAGCCGATTCCGAACACGGCGAGTACACGCCGATGAGCCTGATTCAGGATCAATGGGATCGCTTCTTCAAAGAGGAGTACGTCGAGAGCCACTCTGGCGTACTCGACGGAAACCACGACAACAAGCCGGTTACCGAGGTCATCAGCGAAGAGGACCTCGAGATGATCAAGAAGTTCGCGATCGACCACGCGGCCGACTCCGAGCAGCCGATGACCTGCGGCTAGTCAGCAATAGACTCAAGGAGAATCCAGATGATACGCAAGACACTCGCCTTGCTTGGCATAGCCCTGCTCTGCACGACAACGGGGCTATTCGCACAGAGCGCCGACGCCACCCAGGAACAGATCGACGATCTCAAAGAAGAGGTCAAAGATCTCGAAAAGCGCCTGATGAAGGCCGAGCGCAAGTCCGCACTCGACCGCATCAATTTCACCGGTGATTTTCGCTTCGAGGCGAACTCGATCAGCTCGACCTACGACGATTACTTCAACGGGATGCAGTTGCAGAGGGCGCTGGTCGACACGCTCTTCTACTTCGGTGCCAACAATATGCCCCCGCAGTCACCCGAGGACGTGCAGAACTTCATCGCCCAGAACTACTCACAGTACCTCTACTACCTCAACAACGTCGTCACCTTCGACTGGCTGAAAGAGATGATGGCATCCTTCCCGCCGGAGATGCAGCAGGGCCTGATGCAGCAGCTCCTTCCCTACACATTCACCGAGGGCTATGACTACTCGAACGACATTCTCTACACCAATCGTCTTCGCCTGCAGATGCATGCCGAGGTGGCCGACAACATCGAGTTCGCCGGCCGGCTCTCGATGTACAAGGTATGGGGCGATTCGACCGGCGTCCAGACCTTCAACGGCTTCCCCACCTCGATCAACATCGACGGCACGACCTCATCGGTCCCGAACTCCGACATCGTCCGTGTCGAACGGGCCTACTTCACCTGGTCCGGAGACAAATTCTACCTGTCGATCGGGCGCCGTCCCTCCACCGGAGGGGTGCCCCTCAACTTCCGCAACGACGAGCCGCGCGGTGGGTCGCCTCTTGGAACCTTGGTGAACTTCCAGTTCGACGGCATCACGGGCGGTTGGAAGATCAGCGACACATCGACCTTCCGCCTGTGCTATGGCGTCGGCTTCGAATCCGGCTTCGGAAACGCCCAGGAGCTCCAGCTGCCCGCCGACAGGCTCAAGGACGCTTCATTCCTCGGCTTCAACTGGGACATCTGGAACACCGAGGACCTGTTCGTTCAGACGACCGTCATGCGTGCGTTTGACGTCACCGACGGCTTCGGCGGACTCGTTGTTCTGCCGGTCGATCCGGTCACCGGCCAGGATGTCCCGGCCCCGGTCGTTCTGCGATATGCGCCGTCGGCGACCCTCGGCGACATCAGCTGGGCGAGCCTTGTCGGCGTCATTCACCCGGGACCGTTCGACGTCTTCGGAAGTTACAGCTACATGAAGTCTGATCCGACAAACGTCACATCGCCGTTCGGCGGTCTCTTCTCCGACCCCTTCGAGATGCCTGAGAAACAGAATGCATACTCGTTCTACCTGGGCGCTCGTTACACCTTGCCGAACGACGACACGAAGATCGGACTCGAGTACAACTACGGCTCGGAGTACTGGTTCAATATGGCGGTCGCCGAGGACAGCCTCTTCGCGCCCAAGACCTCGGTTCGCGGAGACGTCTGGGAGATCTACCTCACGCATCGAATCGCGCGGCGTTTCATCCTCAAGCTCGATTACATGATGTACAACTTCGACTCCTCTGGTTCCGGCTGGCACATGGGGGCGCCCAAGGATCTGGATTCGACCCCGATCCTCGGTTTCCCCTCGCCCACCGACGCCGACCGTTTCCTGTTAGGATTGCAGGCGCGTTTTTGATCGATAGGCTGATCCTTTGAGCACGAGGAGGAGACATTGACTCGGCGTACGATCTCTCTACTATCGCTGTTCGCCCTGGTCGCGATGCCGGCAATCGCCGCCGACTATTCTCACAAGGAATACTTCGAACACTACGAGGGCACGAAGACCTGTCTCAACTGTCACCAGGACGAGGCGGAGACCTTCTTTCACTCCCAGCACTACCAGTGGACCGGCGAGACGCCGGCGATCGTCAACGCCGATGGCAAGAAACTCGGGAAGAAGAACACCATCAACGACTTCTGCACCAACCCGATCCCGGCCTGGATCGGCATCACCAAGAACTCCCGCGGTGAGATCCTCTCCCAAGGTTGTTCGAAGTGCCATGCCGGGCTCGGGAAGATTCCGTCCGCGGAAATGAGTCGGGAACAGCTCGAGAACATCGACTGCCTGATCTGCCACGCATCCGGCTACAACCGGACCCTGGTTGAAAACGAGGACGGCAGCCTGGAGTGGAAGCCGATTTTGTGGAAGAACCAGGAGGGCCTCGACTCCGTCTCCAAGCGGATCACCATGCCGAAGCGGACGAGCTGCCTGCGATGCCACTCCGGTTCCGGCGGCGGTCCCAATTTCAAGCGCGGAGACATCGAGTACGCGCTGGCGGAAACCGACCGCCGGTTCGACGTGCACATGGGCACGGACGGTGGCGACATGGCATGCATGGACTGCCACGCAGGCACCAGCCACCGCATGCGAGGTCGCGGCGTGGATCTGATGGGTTCAGATTCCGCCGACCAGCTCCGATGTGCAGATGGTTCCTGCCACGAGGCAACGCCTCACCAGAAGGAGCTGCTGAACCGGCATGCCAATCGGGTCGATTGCACGACCTGCCACATTCCGGCCTTCGCCAAGGAGGACCAAACCGACATGGTTCGGGACTGGTCGACGCCAGCCTACGATGAGGAGAAGGACAAGCACACGCCAACCTTCACCTTTGGCAGTAATGTCACGCCCGAGATTGCCTGGTACAACGGCTCCGTGTGGGCTCAGCTGCCAGGCGTTCCGGTGACCGAACGCGATGACGGCGTGGTCACGATGGTATTGCCACAGGGTTCGCGCTCGGATGCCAAGGCCAAGCTCCACCCGTTCAAGGTTCACCGTGGCAAGATGCCGGTGACAAAGGACGACCGCTGGATCTTGCCGATCAACGTCGAGGAGTTCTTCGCTGACGGAAACATCGACGGCGCAGTCCGTGAGGCGGCCCACGTGCTCTACGGGATCGAAAACTTCGACTACGAGTGGGTACCTGTGAAACGCTATATGGGTATCTTCCACGAGGTCCAGCCGGCGGAGAACGCGCTTCGTTGTCTCGACTGCCACGGACCCGACGGGCGTCTCGACTGGGCCGGTCTCGGCTATGAGGGAGATCCGCTTGCCGAGGTCTTGAGTCCCTCGCACTGAGGCGGACCTTTCGAACACCAGGGCGGGCCTTCGGGCCCGCTTTTTTTGTCCATGAATCGATAAGATATTGAGACTGAATCACTCATTTTCTCATTTTCAGCTGAATAAGAACCGTTAGGAATCCTAAATGAATCACTCAAAGCCATATAATGAAACCGTTTACCTCTAAATTTTGTGTATTTGAAAAACTATTCATATGACCAAATTGACATAGGCTTGACAATTCATTTTGAGATTACAATTATGTGACAGTGCAGAAGAACTGGACCTTTTCGCCAGACCTTCGAGGCTCTCACCGCCGCCCCGGGAGGGCGGCGAAGCGCTTGATTTTCAAGGGCTACGGAAGCCCGCTGCGAGGCGAAAACCCGACCCCCTCTCCGGGCGTCGGTTCATCTCAGATTTCTAACCAATCGATTTAAGGAGGATTGGACATGAGGAGGAGCATCCTGCTGGCCCTGGTCGGCGTGGCATGCGCCCTGGCCCTACCGGCGACGGCCGCTGACAGTCCGTGCATGGATTGTCATGATGATGTCGCCGCCGCGATGGCCAACCAGATCCACATGCGCATCGAACCTTTCGAGGTCTACGGTCGCACGGTGGGCTGCGAGGGCTGCCACGGTGACGGTACCCAGCATATGGAAGAGGGAGATCCGGAGCTGATCCGGACCTTCGAGAACCCGGTTGAGGACACCGCCGCGTGCCTCGATTGCCACGGTCAGAAAGAACAGGGCGCGTGGCACGCATCGACGCATGCGATGGAAAACCTGAGCTGCCTCGACTGCCATTCGATTCACCAGGCGAAGAACCCGCTGAACACCTGCAAGGACTGCCATCAGGCAGTCGTTGCCCAGTTCCAGCTGCCTTCGCACCACCCGGTACCCGAGGGCCACATGACCTGCGTCGGCTGCCACGACCCGCACGCCGCGACCGAGAGCCAGCTCAAGACCGACATGCGGCTCAACGATCTCTGCTACACCTGCCACCAGACCAAGGAAGGCCCGTTCATCTTCGAGCACGCCCCGGTGGTCGAGGATTGCAGCCTGTGCCATACACCGCACGGAGCGGTCGCTAACAATCTGCTGACGGCGAACGAACCCACCGTCTGTCTGCAGTGCCACGAGTTCCATTTCCACGCCGGTCTCAACAGCCCTGAAGGGCACATTGACGTCGGTGGCACGGAGTTCGACAACCCGTTCGGCGAGCACAGCTTCAACGTGGCCTTCACCACCAAGTGCACCCAGTGCCACTCGCAGATCCACGGCACTGACCTGCCGTCCCAGTCGATTCCGGGCGGCGGCCACGGAATGGTGCGGTGAGGGGGACATCATGAATATCAAATCCATTTTCCAGCTCTCGCTGGTTCTGGCCCTGATCGCTATCCCCGTGACCGTTTTCGCTCAGGAGGCGTCGCAGGCCGAGCCGGGACCGTTCACACTCAACCTTGTCGGCACCGAGCCCGGATCAATCTCCGACGCTGATGTGGAGTCGAGCGTCGAGATCGGTCTTTACAACACGAGCCTGGACGACTCGCCGGACATGGTGGCCGAGTACTACGACACCAGGTCGGGTATCACTGCCAATGCGATGATCTCGTCGCACAGTGACTCGGGCAGCCTTGAGTTTGTGGCCGCCTTCCAGAGCGCCGATACCCAGGCCGGCTCGTTCGATTTCGACCTCGGACGCAGCTGGCGTTCGAAGAACAGATACCAGAAGTTCATCCACCGGCTCGGTCACGATCCGATGACCAACCTGGAAGCGACGTCGACCAACGGCAAAGTGGTCTGGCACACGGACCTTCGTCCCGACCAGGAGTACCAGTTCAACTACTCGGTCCTCAGCAGCAGCAACGAGCTTCAATTCGAAGGGCTCGACGCGCTGACCATCGGTCTCGATGTGCGGGAGCAGAAGCGTCGGGGACATACCCAGGCCTACACCACCTCGCACTGCGACAACTGCCACATCTACAGCCAGGGGCACCCGATCGACGAGACGACGACCGACGCCACCGTCGACGCCAAGCTAGCGTGGAGCGGCGGCTACGCCAAGGCGGCTTTCACGACCCGAAGCCTGAAGCACGGCACGTCGTCGGTGCCGATGACCTACGACGACGCCCTCCATCCGGAGCTGCAAATTCCGGTCTTCGACAACCGCCTCCAGTACGACGACGACGCGATTGGCGTACCGGCGGACATGTGGTCGAACATCGACAAGAACAAGACCCGGCTCGATCTGGTCTTCAACGACGTCGGTGGCTTCACGATCACCGGCAACGGCGTTTTCTCGGACACCGAGAACACCTACACCGGCCTGAAGTCCGACTATCGAGGTTACGTCGTCACCGCGGCCAAGGGCTGGAAGAACGGTTGGCGCCTGCGCTGGCGCGGTCGCGCGTACTCGATCGACAACGACGATGTCTTCGTCGACGTCAACGACCGACCCGGTGTTGCCGGGCCACTCGCCGGCCAGACCTTTGAAGAAGTCTGGGGCGTCAACTTCGACCACACCCGGATGTCGGCGCTCAACCGCGACGCCTTCGAATCGAAAGCCGACCTCAGCTATCGCTTCGGCCGCAAGACCGGAACGTTACGTTTCATTTGGGACTATGACAGCGTCGATCGTGACAACTTCCAGGTCTTTCCCGGTAAGTTCGAGACCTCCACGAACCTCCTCGGGGCCAGTTATCGCGTCCGCCCGGCCACCGGTTGGAACTTCGAAGCCAACCTCAAGTACGCATCTGTCGACAACGCGTTCATGCTGATTGATGGCGCCTGTTCAACGCTCGTTTCCCCCAGCTATCCCAATCCGTGGAATCCGGAAACTCCGCAGTACTACCAGTTCCAAGACGCGCGCATCGCGGACACAACGGCATCGGCCTCGAGCTGGATGCGAGCCGATCTTCGCGCCGGATACTCGACCGGCAACACGACCCTCTTCGGCAAGTACATCTACTATGACGGAGACAACAACGATGGCGACCTGACGGACTGGGCGCGCAAGAGCAGCACGGCGCTCGTTACCGTTTGGTCGGCCCCGACCGAGAACATGAATTGGTACGCTACGCTTTCCTGGATCGATTCGGATCTGGATGTACCTGCCTGCATACCAGTCTTCGATGGTTGAGCAGGCACTGTTATGGGAGGCCAGGATGGCTTCTCTCGTGACGTGCTCGACTACACCTCCGAATCCACGACCCTGATGGCCGGTGTCAAATTCCTCACCGGGAGCGAGAACGAGATCGGAATCGATCTCAGCTGGATGCAGGCCGAGGCGGGCCTCGCGCCCTTCGATCTGTCGGCTGACGACTACGTGGCGATTTCTCCGCCGATGAGCTTCGACTTCTCGACTTCACACCTCAACTCGGATCTGGACAACACCCGAATCGACGCCGAGTTGTGGGCCAAATTCTGGTTCGACTCGAAATGGTGGCTGCGTCTCCGCTATCACTACGTCGATTTCCAGGACGACGCGCCCTATCTCTACGACACCTCGGGCACATACCAGTTCGCCGCTGCAGCGATCGGACTGGTCTTCTGATCTGACATTCCCTTGTTGTCGCCCCGCCGTTCGCGGCGGGGCCTTTTTTGTGTCCGAAGAACCCGCAAGGCGTGGCATTTGGACCCGCCGGGCCGACATTCCGGATCCTCAACCGCGGACGAAAGTTGGCACGGGCCTTGCGCATACCTCTGCGGGCGGCCACCGAACCGCCAAAAAGGAGGTACTCATGACAATCAATCGTTCATACACGTTCACGGCGCTCGCCATCCTGGTGATTGCGAGCTTCATCATCGCCCCGCCGGCCGATGCCCAGCAGCGCCGTCGGGCAACGGTCCAGGTTGGACCCGAGTGCACGGGCGGGCTCCAGGCCCTCTTCGACGAAATCGAGGCGGGCTTTCTGTCCACCGATGATGAGGTCGATATTCTATTCCTTCGCCAGGAGGAGAAGCTCGCTCGCGACGTCTACCTGACACTGGCCGATCGGTGGCAGCTGCCGATCTTCGCCAACATCGCTCGCGCCGAGCAGAAGCACATGGACCTCGTGCTCAAGCTGATCGAGACCTACGGGCTCGTCGATTCCATCACCGACGACACCGTCGGAGCCTTCAGCGACGGCTTCCTGGCACAGCTGTACATCGACCTCGTGGCCACCGGTGAGGTCTCACTCGTCGATGCGTTGGCCATCGGAGTCGAGATCGAGGACATGGATCTCGCCGATCTCTACCAAATGATCGAGAACACCGAAAACGACCATGTCAAGCTGGTCGCCCACAACCTCGCCAAGGGCTCGCGCAACCATCTCCGGGCCTTCATGCGCGCCCTCGAGGCTCAGGGCGGAACCTACACGCCTGACGAGTATCTGGACCAGGAAACCTTCGACGGGATTCTCGAGGCCGACATGGAGCGGCGGATGTTCTACGACTCGGACGGTGAACCTGTCCCGGCCTGCGGCGGATCGGTCGGCGGGTTCGGCATGCGACGCGGCGGACAAGGCTACGGCTCCGGTGACGGTTCGAACGGGAACGGCGATGGAAGTGGAGAGTGCACCGGTGACGGCTCGGGTGAGTGCGACGGCACCGGCCCGAACGGTGGTAGCAATGGCAACTCGAACGGGTCCGGCAGCGGCTCTGGCGAGTGTGACGGCACCGGTCCGAACGGTGGTGGCAACGGTGGCGGCAACGGTGGCGGCAACGGTGGCGGCAACGGTGGCGGCAATTGACCGGCCTAGTGACTGAAGCAAAGGATTTCACCATGAAGAAAATAGGAAGATCCCTCATCACCATAGCCTGCGCAGGCATGCTTCTCGTGGCTTCGGCCGGTCAGGCCAAAGCCCAGGATGCAGCCCCCAGTGCGAATCAGAAGAAGGCCCAGACACAAGCGAAGAAGGGCGACGGCACGTGCGACGGTCAGGCCCAGGGTGCAGGGCAACAGAAGGGCGCCGTTCGAAAGAACGGACCCGCAGACGGATCCGGCACCCAGGGGGTCGGCCCCCGGGGCGGCAGCGGCAACGGCTCGCCCGGCAAGATGGGCACCCGCAAAGGTGCGGACACCTCGATGCAGAAGGCGAGCAAGAAAGGCACGAGTTCCGCCGGCGTGAACGGCTCCGGAAAGGGTGCAACCATGCGCTCCAGAGCGCGTGACCTCAGCGGCTCCGGCAGCAGAAGTTGCGCCGGTTCTCGATCCGGCTCTCGAAGTTCCGGAGGCTCCCGGCGCGGCGGACGTCGGTAGGCTCCCCCTCTCCCCTCTTTCGGCCCCGCTCTCCCGGGCGGGGCCTTTTTCGTCTGGATGCTAGATGCTGGATGCTGGATAAACCAAGAGCGCAAATTTCGCACCGACCACGTTTACGGGCGAGTGGGCAGATCCAGGATCTAGCATCAAGTATCCAGAATCGGGCGGGTGGCGGGAACTCAGATCACCGTCCCGTCCGGAACAACTGCATTCTTGGCCACAACGACGATCCCGTCGCGAATCGCCCAGCCATCGCCCTCGACCTCTTCGACCCCCGCCTCATTACAGATACGGACGTTGCTTCCGATCCGGGCGTTCTTGTCGATGATGGCGTTGCAGATCTCGCAGCCTTCGCCGATGCCTGGCGTCGGCTCCCCCGGCCTGGGGTCCGGATAGTGGGAGTCGATCCCCATGATCAGAGCGTTTCGAACGACGGACTTCCGGATCGATCCTCGAAGGCCGACGATGGCGTTCTCGAGCTCGGAGTCCTTCACACTCGACCCGTCAGAGAGGAGCGCACGATCGAACCTGCACCTGTGGAGGCGAGCCCCCGGGAGGTAGCGGGGCCGCGTGTAGATCGGCCACGCCTGATCGTGAAAGGTGAACTGCGGCGTCTCCTGTACCAGGTCCATGTGGGCCTCGAAGAAAGCACCGATGGTCCCGATGTCCCGCCAATAGCCCTTGAAGAAATGAGCCTGCACCCGTCGATTCGAGACCTCGGCGGGAATGATGTCGCCTCCGAAATCCACCAGCGTGTTGTCGAGCGATTCGATGAGCGCTTCCTTGCGAAAGATGTAGATCCCCATCGACGCCAGGTACGGCAGATCCGAGGAAACGCCCTTCGCCTCGAGGAGGCGCGGCGACACCTCCATACCTGCCCGTTCCCGGTCGGTCGAGGGCTTTTCGCGAAACTCGACGATTCGTCCGCTGTCGTCCACCCTCACCGCACCGAAGCCGGCGATCTCCTCGCTCGAGCAGGGTTTGACCGCGATGGTGATGTCGGCGTCGTTCTCGATGTGATCGTGCAGGAGTTGGCGATAGTCCATGCGATACATGTGGTCGCCGGCGAGGATCAGCACGTGTTCACCGGGGAGCTGGGCGAAGATGCGGAGATTCTGCCTCACCGCGTCTGCGGTGCCCTGGAACCAGGTCTGGACTGTCGGAGTCTGCTGGGCGGCGAGGATCTGCACGTAGCCGCGCGAGAAGGCGTCGAAGCGATAGGTGCGGCCGATATGACGGTGCAGGGACACGGAGTTGAACTGGGTCAATACGTACATGCGCTCCATGCCCGAGTTGATGGCGTTCGAGATCGGAATGTCGATCAAACGGTATTTTCCGGCCACCGGAACCGCCGGCTTGCTGCGCTGCAACGTCAGCGGAGCCAGGCGAGTGCCACGCCCACCACCGAGGATCAGAACCGTCACATCCAAGTTGCACTCGTCGAGCGCGCTCATTCAATCCTCCTCGAGCAATCTTGGGCCAGTGTAGCCGCTCCAGAATCGGCTGCAAAGTTCGCGTGCCATGTGTCGTGCAGATCACCCGTGATTGCCGGATTCCCATGTAGCATGATCGCGCATGAGTGAAAACCGATCTCGCGCTCGGCCGGTGAACGGCGTTCGTTCCGCGGTTCTCGCGGCAACCGCCGTGATCCTGACCGGGATCGCCTGGGGCCTCGGCTGGTTGCCGCCCATGGAACGCGCAACCGGGGACCTTCTCCTGCGAATCTCCACCCGCGGCCTCGACGCAGATCCCACCGTCGTGGCGATACTGATCGATGACCTCGCAGTCGAACGCTACGGCCCCTTGCCGTGGCCCCGCGACCGGTATGCAAATCTCGTAGCGGTCGCGGCCGCCGCCGGGGCTCGGGGATTCGCGATCGACGTCCTCTTGTCGGAACCGACCAGCCCTGAGAGCGACATTGCCCTCGCTCGCGCTCTCAGGAAGACGCCGGCCGTCCTCGCAGCCGCCTTCGATCACCAAGGTCGATGGTTGCTCCCGATGGATATCTTTGGAGGCTCGGGAGCCGCGGCTCATGCGTACGGGGAGGTCGGTCCGGACGGGGTGGTGCGCACCGTCGCCGCAACCAAACAGGGAAACGGCCTCTCCCTCCCCGCCCTCTCACTCGCGGCCGCTCGGCTCCTGAGGCCGGAGCTGGCGATCGAGCCCGGCTCGATTCTGCGCCCGGAATTCCGGCCCGCGCCCCAGCACATCCCGGCGCTCGGCACGGTCGACGTACTCGACAAGAATTTTGACCCGCGGGACCTTGACGGCAGATTGGTATTCGTCGGTGTCTCGGCAACGGGCGCAGGCGATCAGTTCGTCGTTCCCACTGGCCCGCGCCACCAACCGGTGCCAGGCGTTCTGTCTCACGCCTCGGCGGCGGCTTCCATCCTCCAGAACCGACTTCTCCGGGTCCCCGGGTGGGGCTGGTCTCTGGCCGCTGCACTGCTGCTTTCATTCGGCGTGCAGCTCACCCGTGACCATCGCGGCGAGTTCGATCTCGGAGTCTTCGTAGTTCTCGTCGCCGGTATGGTTCTGATCGCGATGCTGGCCGTCCGCTACAGTCTGCTACTTCTTCCGACAATCTCGATGCTGACAGTGGTCGTCCTGTCAGCCCTCCTCCGAGAAACCGTCGAGTCACGGGCAGCGCGGAGGGAGAGCGGTCGTCTGCTGGAGGCTGTGCTGGAGCACGTTGGAGGCTCGACTTCGCCCGTTCCGAGAACCGCTGCGGGCCGCCTCGATGCCCTCCGACAAGTCCAGAGGCGGGTCCTCGAAGACGACGCCCGCCGCCAGGCCCTGCTCGAGGGAATGGACGAAGGGGTCGTCCTCTGGGATTTGAATGGCGAGGTCGTCCTCGCCAACCCGGCAGCGGGCCGCTTGTGGAACGGGCCGCTCGACATCGGCCAGATCTCACCGAAACAGGAGACCAGCAGTCCCCTGGTCGTCGAGCGCAGCTCACGCCAGATCGCGGTCACGCTGACCGACCTCGGCCAAGGCCATCTCGCCATCCTGCGCGACATCACTGCCGAGCGCACCCTGGAGCAGAAACGCAGAGAGATGCAGAGGCTGGTGTCGCACGAGCTGAAGACTCCGCTGGCGTCGATTGCCGGTTTCGGTGAGAACCTCGAGCGATACGAACTCGACGGTGAGGAACAGCGTCGCGTCGCCTCCTTGATCCGCGGGGAAGCCCAGCGGCTTCAAGAGATGGTCACGGTGTTCCTCGACCTCGAACGGCTGGGAGGAGGTCACTGGGACGGCGCCACGGAGACCGTCGATCTCGGCCGTCTGGTGGCTTCACGGCTCGATGTGCTCGAGGCCGCCGCCACCTCGTACGAGGTTGGCATCGCCCGTTCGCTCGCCGACGGCTGCTGGGTTCGCGCGGTCCCCGCGCTCCTCGACCGGGTGGTCGACAACCTCGTCGGTAACGCGATCAAGTACACGGAAGCAGGAGACGTCATCGAAATCGATCTCACCCGAACCGGTGACAGCATCCGTCTCAGTGTTCGCGACCGTGGGCCAGGCATCCCCAAAGACGGAATGACACGCCTCTTCGAACGTTTCTACCGGGTACCGGGGGTCAAGGGCACCGGTGCAGGCCTCGGGCTGGCGCTGGTCAGAGAGGTGGTTGATTGGCACGGAGGATGCATAAAAATCGACAGTGAGATTGGAGCCGGCAGCACCTTCACGGTCACTTTGCCGGCGATGCGGGAGGTTTGACGAGTGGCCGCCAGAATTCTCGTCGTCGACGACGACACCGCGATGCGCGAGATGATGTCGCTGGCTCTCCGCAAGGAGGGCCACGATCTCCGAGTGGCTTCGTCGGCCGACGAGGCGCGACAGGCGATCGACGAGTCCACATTCGACGTCATCGTCACTGACATCTATCTCGGTGACGGCACCGGGCTCGAGGTGCTCGAGCATTGCCGCGAGGCGTGTCCCGAAGCCAGGGTTATCCTCGTGACTGCGCACGGAACCGTCGAGACGGCCGCCTCAGCCCGGCAGCTCGGTGTCTACGACTATCTCGCCAAGCCGTTCGATGTCGCCACCCTGGTGGACCGGGTCGCGACGGCGCTGGAGCTGGGGTCGGACGACGGCACCCAGATCGAGCTCGGACCCGAATCTCTGATCATCGGAAACGACCCGGCGATCGTCGAGGTCTACAACGCCGTCGCGCGAGTGGCGCCACTGCCAATGCCGGTGCTGGTGCGTGGTGAGACCGGCACCGGCAAGGAGCTGATCGCGCGAGCCCTGCATCGATTCGGCGCCAATCCGGCGGGAGCATTTGTTCCCCTGAACTGTGGTGCGATCCCGGAGACCCTGCTCGAGAGTGAGCTCTTCGGACATCGCAAGGGCTCATTCACCGGCGCTGACCGCGATCGCCGCGGTGCGATCGAGGCTGCCCGCGACGGCACCCTCTTTCTCGACGAGGTCGGCGAGCTGCCACCGGCGTTGCAGGTCAAGCTGTTGCGGTTTTTGCAGTCCGGAGAGGTGCGAGCGGTGGGCGCGGAGGACGCCGTACAGGTACCGGTCCGGGTGATTGCCGCGACTCACCGCGACCTCCGCGCGGAGGCCGAAGCTGGCACGTTCCGCGAAGATTTCTTCTATCGTCTCGCCGCCTACGAGATCGTGCTACCGCCGCTGCGAGAGCGGCGTTCCGACATCCCCCTGCTGGTCGAGCACTTTCGCCGCCGCAATCAGAAAGATGTTGATTCCATGGAACTTCAGTCTCCCAGTCCCGAAGTGCTGGAACTGCTGGTGAATCACGGGTGGCCCGGCAACGTCCGCGAGCTCGAGCACATCGTTCGGCGAACCATCGTCGACAGCGGTGGCCTGAGCGATGCGCGGAGCGTTCGGGCGCTACTCAGATCGGATGAGGACCAGACGGAAAACCGCATCACCCCTCCCGGGATTGGCGACGACCTCACCCTCAGGGAGCTCGAAAAGCTCCACATCGAGGCGGTGCTGGAGCGCTGTGAGGGGAACCGCACCCGGGCGGCGGAAATCCTCGGAATCGAACGAAAGTCCCTGTACCGCAAGGCCGATCGTCTCGGCATTGCGCTTGACCCTCAGGAGGTCGACCCATGAAGTGGCCCATCACATTGGTTGTTGTCTCGCTGGCTGCGCTGGCGGCCACCGTCGCGTCCGAATCCCCGGCGGTGCTGGATTACGAGGTCGTTTCGGTCAAGCGCAGTCTGCTGCTGAAAACCGAAGACGGAGAACGGGCGCTGCAGGTCGGCGACCACGCCAGGTCGGGGGACACTCTCCGAACCGGTTCGAGATCACACGCAGAGCTCGCTGTCTCCGATTATGTGGCCAGATTCGCGATCTCGGCCAAAACCAGCTTTCGCCTCTCTCATGACACGCCGGGAGTTCTCATCGAAGTGGATCGGGGCAGCCTGCGCGCTATCTTCGGAAAGCTCCCGGACGGCGACACCAGGGAACGCCTGGTAGCGACACCCTCCGCGATCCTCGCGGTTCGGGGCACGGAGTACGGCGTCGACGTGGCGAAAAACGGTGAAACCTCGATCTTCGTCTTCGAGGGAACCGTCGAGGCCTGGGAGAGGGGTGGTGCCGGCGAAAGGGTCCGGCTGCAGGCGGGCGAGACTTCGAGAATTCGCAAGGGCCGTGCTCCTTCGACTCCGAAGGCGCACGGAATCGGGTCCAACGATTGGGACCGGGGCCGACGGTCGACACCGTCCATGG
This sequence comes from Acidobacteriota bacterium, assembly GCA_022340665.1. Classification (NCBI taxonomy): domain Bacteria; kingdom Pseudomonadati; phylum Acidobacteriota; species Acidobacteriota bacterium. Next base: position 57,461 of record JAJDNM010000072.1, read on the forward strand.
GAGGTCCTCAGCAGTCCCCTGGGATGGGCAGCGCCGGATCCGGTTCGGGAAGCTCGGGCGCACGCTCTTCGTCGTCTCGCGGTGGGTCGAAACGACACGGCGGGTGAGTCGGGACAACCCGCTACGATTCTGAGCTGGACAAACGACGCACCCGAATCAGGGCCACCGTGGCCACCACACACGCCATTAGCATGAAGATCGAACCCGTGCGGAACGGCCAGGCAAAACCGAGCGCACCGTAGACAACCTCGCCCCAGAAGGGACCGATGATTCGGGCGAGGCTCGACACGCCCTGATAAACGCCCATCACTCCACCGACCTCGTCCGGATCGACGAGCTTCGAGGTGAAGGCTGAGAGCGACGGGTGGGCGATGCCCTGACCGAGGGCGAGCACCGCAAGAGCCATCAACAACGGCCCGCGCTCCGTTGTATTGGGTATGAAGCCCAGCGCCAAACAACTGAGAAGGGCGCCGGCAACGATCAACCGGACCTCGCCGAACCTTTTCGCCAACCGACCGACCAGTCCTCCCTGCACGATCGCTCCCAGCACCCCGGCGTAGACGAAGAGCCACGCGATGGTCGAGGTCGCATAGCCGAAACGAAGCTTCGCGAACTGGGCGAAGGTAGTTTCGAAATTCGCGAAAGCAAAGATGGTGCAGAAGACCATCAGCAGGCAGAGGCCGACGAGAGGATGGGACAGGGCATCAGTGAGGCTGCCGAGGCTGAGTGGATTTCGCCGTGCCTTCCGTCTGGCGTCCTTGTCGAGGGTTTCCGGAAGACGGGTCAGGACGAGAACGAAAGCGGTCATCGACGTCACGGCCGCACCGATGCCGGGGAGCCACGGTGCAACCGTCACCAGCAGGGCACCGAGAGCCGGGCCGAGAATGAAGCCGAGGCCGAAGGCCGCGCCAATGATCCCCATGCCCTTCGCCCGCTCCTCGGGTCCCGTGATGTCCGCGATCACCGCCAGCGCGGTCGAAATGTTGCCGCCTGAGATCCCGTCGATGATACGAGAAGCGAAGAGCATGCCGAGAGATCCTGCGATGCCGAAGAGCACGTAACCCACCGCCGAGCCGAACAGCGATACCAGCAAGACCGGTCTCCGCCCCACCCGGTCCGAGAGACGACCGAGAATGGGCGCCGCAATAAACTGCATGATCGAGAACGAGGCCATCAACAGCCCGAAGACGGCCGGCGACGGCCCGTATTCCTCCGCATACAGCGGCAATATCGGAATCACGATGCCGAAACCCACCAGATCGATGAAGACGATCAGGAAGACGATGCCGATCTTTGCACGATGCTCTTTCAACCAGATGCCCCTTCGCGTTGGCCGAGGGGATTCTATCGTCATCCGCCCTCGGGGAGGTGTTCGATGCTGGATGCTGGATGCTGGATGCTGGATGCTGGATGCTGGATGCTGGATGCTGGATGCTGGATGCTGGATGCTGGATGCTGGATGCTGGATGCTGGATGCTGGATGCATCGAATCAATAAGTCGTCTCGCTGAATTGTCAAGGGGTGGGCCGACGGATCGAGTATCTAATATCGAGTATCCAGTATCGGGAGGGTGGGAGGGCGGTCAGCGACGCCAGAATTCGCGCGAGAAGAGCGCGAGCAGGGTGAAGACCTCGAGGCGTCCGAAGAGCATGCAGGCGGCCAGCACCACCTTCACCTGCCCAGGGAAATGGGCGAAGTTGTCATAAGCCCCGATCTCTCCCAAACCCGGACCAACGTTGCCGATCGAAGTGAGTCCGGCCGATATCGCCGTCAGCAAATCGTAGCCGCTGGCCGCGACCACAGCTGTGCCAACCAGGGCTATCATCAGGTAGGCAGTGAGAAACGCCCAGATTCCTGACAACACCGACTCTCGCACCACGACCCCGCCGTACTTGACGGGCCGCACCGCGTGCGGATGGATGAGCCGCAGGAGGGTCGTGCGCAGCGAGGTCAGTGCGAGAAGAGCGCGCAGGCTCTTGATGCCGCCGCCGGTCGAGCCCGACATGCCGCCGAGAACCATCAGGCACAGCAGTACCAATAACGGCAAGGTTGTCCATGTTTCGAAGTCCGTGGTGCAGTACCCGGTGGTGGTCAGAATGCTGACGGTTTGAAACGCTGCGTGGCGGAGGCTGTCTCCGAGCCGATTTCCATCCTCATGTACCGTCACGAAGAGCACCAGGGTTGAAACCGCAATCACGCCGAGGAAGTAGCGCAATTCGCTATCCCGCCACACCTCGACAACGCGGCCCGTCAGGAACTTGAAATGGAGCACGAAGTTGATGCCGGCCAACAGCATGAAGAAGATCACGATCCACTCGACGGTGGCCGAACCAAACTCCCCGACCGACGTGTTCTTGGTGGAGAAACCTCCGGTCGCGAGCGTCGTGAACGAGTGGCACAGTGCATCGAACCAGCTCAGACCTGCCAGACGAAGCGCCACGCACTCCGCGCCGGTGAACCCCACGTAGACCAGCCACAAGGTGCGGGCCGTCGTCGCAAGACGCGGCTTGACCTTGTCCGCCACCGGGCCCGGCACTTCGGCCTTGAAAAGCTGCATGCCTCCGATGCCGAGCAGGGGCAGAATAGCGATGGTGAATAGAATGATCCCCATGCCGCCCAGCCATTGGCTCATCGCGCGCCACAAGAGCAGCGCTCGCGGAATCAGGGTAGTATCCGTGATCACGGTCGAACCGGTCGTCGTGAATCCCGACACCGACTCGAAGAACGCGTCCACCGGTCCCAGGCTGCCGGTCACGAGATAGGGCACCGAACCTACCAGTGAGACCGCGATCCAGGCCCCGGAGACCACCAGGAAACCGTCCCTGGGACGGATGTGCCGGTCGATCGGTGGACGGACGCGCACCAACAGGAGGCCGATAATGCCGCCGATCGCAATCGCCGCTACCCACGGCTCGAGAGACTCGCGATAGAAGAGGCTCGCCAGAAGCGGAAGGCAGAGGAAGGCGCAGTCGAGCAGCAGCAGCCAACCGAGCAGGTAGGTGACGAAGCGGCGGTTCATCCGGGGCGTGTCCCCTGCTCCCGCGTCATGCCACGACGACTCTGTCGAGACTCGAAGCCATATCGGTCTCGGCCGCGACAATCACGTGATCACCTGGCTCGATGCGGTGGTCGCCACCGGGAATGAAAATATCGTCTCCGTGTTGCACGGCCACGATCAGAATGCCACGCGGCAGACCGAGCTCGGACAGCGGCGAAGATACCAGGCGACTCCCCGCGACGGCCTCGAGCTCGAAAACCTCCACCGAGTCCTCGAGCAACGCGGCCACCGCCTTGATCCGGCCTTTGCGCGCAAACTGGAGGGCGTGGCTCACCGACAACAGCCGAGGCGAGATGATTGCATCGATGCCGAGGTCACCCACCAGTCCGGACAGGGCCGAATTGTCGACCAGTGCGAAGGTGTGGGCGGCGCCCATCTTTCCGGCCAACAGACAGGCCACCACGTTTTCTTCATGGCTGTCCGTGCACGCGACGAAACCAGCGACCCGATCCGCGCCTTCCTCGCGTAGAAGCTCGCGGTCTGTAGGGCTGCCGTGAACCACCAGAGTATCGGAGAGCTCCGCCGCCGCCCGGTCGCAGGCGGGACGACGATCGTCGATCAGCGTCACAGGAACCCCGTCTCCTTCCAGCCGTTTGGCGAGGGCAATTCCAATCCGCGTGGCACCGGCAATCATCACCCGTTTTTCCGCACCCTTCGGTTGGCCGAGCAGCACCAGCACGTTGTCCAGCTCGGATGGATCCAACGCGAAATAGACCAGGTCCCCCGCCCGGATCTCGTCGTCCCCATAGGGCACCCGCCACCGACCATCGCGGCGGATTGCGACCACCAACATCGGCGTCGCAGGGAACAGGAGTCTGAGGTGCGACAGAAGCAGACCCGAGAACTCGCTGTCCGGCTTGATATGGAAACCGGCTACCAGCAGCTTTCCTTCGGAGAACGAAACGACGTCGACCGCACCCGGTACCGGCAGCAAGGAGAGGATCTTCTCCACCGACGCCTGGTCCGGATTGATGGCGACCCTCTCCTCGCCCGGTTCGCGGGCGATGCGACGAAAGCCCTCCTCGTGCCCGGGATCCCGCAGCCTCGCGGCCACCCTGGGCACCTTGAAGATCACCGAGCCGACCAACGCGACCACCATGTTGGCTTCATCCGAATCGGTTGTCGCCAGCAGGAGATCCGCACTTTCGATTCCCGCGTTCATGAGAACCGGGATCGTCGCACCGTTGCCGTTGATCGTCTGGACGTCCAGTTTTTCGTTGAGATCGGCGATCAACTCCTGGTCCTGCTCGACAACCACAACGTCATGGCCGTCACGCGACAACTTCTCCGCCAGAGTCGATCCGACGAGCCCCCCCCCGACGACAACCGCTTTCATGCCCCGGACGTTCCGCGAGACGAGAGTTCAGACAGAGTTTTGATCATGATGGGGTAAGTTTACACGGACGTCGATTTCGGATTTGGAATTTCGGAATTCGGATTTCCCGCCCCACCCCTCGGAGAACCCAAGGGTCGGTGGTATTCCTCATTCCGAATTCGAAACCCGCTACGGGTTCGCACCGTCTTCGATCCAGCGGCGATAGAGATCGAGCTCGGGCTCCCGAAGCTTCTTCGAGCCGGTCAGCGTCCGAGGCATGCCCTTCCCCTTCTCCGTAGCATGTTCCAATTTCATCCACAGATAGGAGCTCTCGGGATCTCCCGGCGTCACCAGGGCAACATCCGGCTCCTGGACCGATCGCGGACCGACCAATCGGCCGTATCCGGTTCCCTGGTCCAGCACGAGGTCGGCCTTGGCTTCACCAGTCTGATGACAGCTCAGGCAATGGGCGAGCACCAGTGGCTCGAGGTGCTCCGCATACGAGACCGGCGTGCCGACCGGCACATCTGGAACCTGCGCGCCGCATCCCGCGATAACGACCAGCGCGAACCCAACAACAGTCGCCTTTGAGGTCCTCACGCCAACCTCCCGGATGCGGTGATCAGCTACCCGGGTGGCGCCGGATCATGCCGAGGCGGGTCGCGCAGTCGATGCTGACCTCGAGCGGCTCTCCGACTCGCACATGGCGAACGTTGCGGCTCTCCCAGACGGACTCCTGCTCGTCAAGCCAGTCCCAATCGATACGGCCATTGCCATCGTGCTCGACCGACATGTAAAGCACCTGGTTGCTGAGCAGCCGGTGGAAGAAGTGGGTACCGTGGCTGAGGCTGGTCGGTGCGTCTGGCAACGTGGCTTCGACGATCACGCGCGCTGCCGAGATTTGGCCCCAGGCGACGGGCACGCCAAATCGGTCGTCGGTGGTCCCCCACCGTCCGAGGCCGATGTAGATCGCGTGCCGGCCTTCCTCCACCAGGCCTCTGTTCACGGCGTCCAGCTCTGAGGCCATCATCCTCGTTGCACCACGGTCAAAGTTCTGCGGACGGAGATACACGACATCGGTGAGATCCTTGCGGGCGCCGTGGCCAAGGCAATTGTCTGAAGCGACGACGATTTCTGCCGCATCCAGATCGACCTCTGTCACCTTCGACCGTTCGCCCGGAGTCAGCATCGGACGCACCTGCAGGAAAGCGACCTCCATCGGCATGGCTCGGTCAGCGTCGAGGTTGACGGCGACCTCGATCTCGGCCTCTCCGTTGACGGCGTTGCACGCCAACTCGAGGAGATTCTCCATCATCGGTGTAAACGGGATCGTCTTCGACTCGAGGATAGGTGCAAAGGTGAGCGCCCGCGGTCCGGCACCACTGATGCCGGACCTCAACTGATCCGATGCGGGGTCATAGGTGGAGGCGAGGTAGGTCAGGGTGCCGTCGGCCTCGGCGTCGGCCAGCCCGGCCCGCACGAGACAGGCGGCCTCACGCACCGGATCCGGTGGCGGCGGATCTCCGACGTTGACGGCCCAGAAGCTGTTCTGCGTGAATTCGAGGAGGTCGCGTGTGCTCTTGAACGGCGGAGGCGCCAGAGGGCGGTGGGGGCAGTAGCTCCATACGTGGTCGCCGTCCGAGATCGACTTGCCGAGACCGAGGGCCAGCGACACCACACCATCCTCACGGCTGTTGCCCGGGACCGGGTAGTGGTTGTACGACCTGGCGAGGGCCGACAAGGTGGGATAGAACCGGCCGTCGTACCTCCTTCCGGTCACCTCCTGAATGACCACCGCCATCTTTTCGGCGTCGTCTGCCAACCCGGCAGCGCGGCGAGAGAAGACGGCGCTTTCGAAGAAGGTCGATGCCCAGGCGAGCTTAAGGGCGCTCGAGAGACGCTGGTATCGCGCTTGGTCGGAGGGCTCTGTGTTGGGGATCATCTTCGAGGCGAAAATTCCGGCAAAGGGGCGATGGCTCGCATCTTCGAGAAAGCTCGAGGGCCGGATTGCGAGCGGTACACGAAGGATGTCGAGCACGGCACGCAGCTCGGCTCTCAGCTCCTCCGACAGCTCGGCGCGTTGAAAGGCATCCGCAATCTCACTGTCCGGGAGGTCCTCCTGAACCACCTGCCAGAGACGGTTGCGGTCCATGAACTCGGTAAAGACATCGGTCGCGACCACGATCGCCCGCGGCACTTCGACGGTGACGCCGTCAAATCGTGCAGCATCGAACCGCGGCAAAATTTCGTCCTGAATCTGCTTGAGGCCAACCGCTTTGCCCCCGATACTCCCCTTCCCGAGGCGCATGATCTGGTGCTCGGAGCCGAAGGTATCCGGGTCGAACTTGGGAACTCCAGTGTCGATTGTGTTCTCCATGCGCGAAGCCTCGCGCTTTCCGGCCGCCGTGTCAACACCCCAACTGCTTCCAGTCACGGTAATTCGAATGCGAGGCAGTCGTCAGGGAACGTACTGGTCGATCGACGGAGAGGCACGGCGACCCTGTTGAGGTACCCTCATGTCTCTCGAGCCATGGGCCGAGCTAAGAGTCATGATCACTCCGTCACGTCCTTCGACCGCTTCACGAAGAACCTGGGTGCTCGGTGCGTTCGTGGTGGTTCTTCTGGCGGAGGCGGCGTTTCTGATCTTGGTCGTCATAGAACGGGGCGTCTTCGAGTACATCGGTCTCGACTACCGAGGCTCCCGCACCGCCGGCCAAGTCATCGTCGAGCACGGCCTCGGAGCAGCTTACGATTCCTCCCTGTTGGAGGGACCTCAACACGAGCTCTACGAAAAATTCGTTCGCCAGTCGAAGCTGCACGGACTCCCGTTCTACGTGATACCTGCTCCCTACCCTCCCCCATTTACGCTCGCTTTCGTGCCCTCGACCGTGCTGCCGCCGATTCCGGGTTTCATCGCCTGGACGCTTTTTCATGCCGTTATTCTCGCGCTCTATCAGCTACGCCTGGCAAGATGCTTCGCCGTCACGCGACCCGGCTTACTCATCGCCGCCGTCTTGCTCTCTGGACCTGCGTTCATCCACCTCATCATGGGCCAGCTGAGTGTCTGGCTGGTGGTGTTTTTCGGCGAATCTCTTGTCGCCTTCGAAAAACGCAGGCACGTGAAGTGCGGCATCTGGCTGTCGTTCCTGATCTGCAAGCCGCAAGTTCTCGTCCTGATTCTCCCCGCGCTTCTGCTCGCTCGCCAGTGGCACGTTCTTCTTGGCATGATCATGGCGACTGCTGCACTGATCGCGCCGACCTTTCTCCTTTCCCCGGGATGGTTCGCCGACTTCCTGGGCGGGATCTATGATGCGGCCGGCTCGAGCGGGACGGTGATGAACATCTTCCCTTCTTCCATGACCAACTGGCGAGCCTTCGCACTCAACGCGAGCCACTATTTTCCTCCGAAAATCGTCTGGCCAGCCGCTGCAGCGGCGATGCTCGCCACCGCCGTCGCCGGGCTCTCATGTTCATCGGGTTTACGTTCAAGAGCCCTGGGGCGACAGCGTCTCGCGTGGCTCGGGCTCGCCGCCTCCACCTGCGCTTTCTCGTGGCACGCCCACGTCCATCAATCGCTTCTGCTCGTTCCGCCCCTCTTCGCCGTCGTTGGCTTGTGGCCCGGATTGAAGGATCGCGCGGTGTTCGCTTTCCTGGGGACGTCTGCCGTTTTTCTCGTGTTCTCGGCCGTCCTTGGCATCGGCGAGGCGCACGACATTCTGGGCTTGACTATGTTGGCGGGCCTCATCGTCATCACCGCATACTGCGCTCTCTCGCTGCAGGCCGACCCAACGCCCGGTTGATGTCGCTGCGGGGAGCACGACGCCGACCGGTTCCGCCGGTCCGATCCGCTCTGCCACAGAAAGGCTCACGTTCGTGTGCGCCGTAGCCGTGTGCGCCGTAGCGGAATTGTCGGGTGACACCGCCAGGTCGGCCGCGTATTGTAGGCGCCGGAGGAAGAAATGAACGACCGATCCGGGCATTGGGACGCAGATCTTTTCCGCCGCGAAGGACATCGCATGGTCGACTGGATCGCTGGTTACCTCGATGGCGACAGTCGCGAGCACCCGGTGCTGTCGAAGGTCCAGCCGGGAGAAGTGGCCGGCAAGCTCCCGAACGAAATGCCGGTCAGCGCCGAGGACCCCGAAGATGTCTGGCAGGATTTTCTCGAAATCGTCCTGCCCGGTGTGACCCACTGGAACCACCCCGGGTTCATGGCCTATTTCGGAATTACCGGCTCAGGGCCCGGCGTGCTCGGTGAGATGCTGTCCGCGGCACTCGACGTCAACGGCATGCTGTGGCGGACCTGTCCCTCTGCTACCGAGCTCGAGCTCAAGGTCCTCGATTGGCTGCGCCGCGGCCTCGGCCTTCCGGAAGATTTCTTCGGTTTTCTCACCGACACCGCCTCCATCTCGTCGCTCCTTGCCCTCGCGGCTGCGCGTGAGGCGGCCGATCCGGAGATCCGCCATCATGGAATGACCGGACGCGGAGTCCAGCCGGCTATGCGGGTCTATGCCTCCGATCAGGCCCACTCGTCGATTGCCAAGGCGTGCCTGACCCTCGGCCTCGGGCTCGAGGGCTTCCGTGCCGTGCCGCATGATGCGGAATACCGCATGGATACCGAGGCCCTCGCTCGTATGGTCGCCGAGGACCGTGCCACTGGTTACCGTCCGATAGCGGTCGTGGCGACGGTCGGCACGACCTCGACAACCTCGGTCGATCCGTGCAATGAGATCGTAGAGATTTGCACTCGAGAGGGCATTTGGATGCACGTGGATGCGGCATATGCAGGATCTATCGCCCTAAATGACAAATATAAGTGGTGTATAAGTGGATGTGAACGCGCAGATTCATTCGTTTTCAACCCGCACAAGTGGCTTTTTGTACCAATTGACGCATCAGCCCTTTACACGCGACACCCCGACGTATTCCGCCGCGCGTTCTCGCTGGTGCCCGAGTATCTCACCACCCCGCTGACCGGCCAGGTCGTGGATCTGATGGACTACGGCGTTCAACTCGGCCGGCGTTTCCGGGCGCTCAAGCTGTGGTGGGTTCTGCGCTGTTTCGGTCTTGAAGGGATTCGCGAGCGTCACTCCCGTCACGTTGCCATGGCGGCCGATTTCGCCGCCTGGATCGACGCCGAGCCCTCGTTCGAGCGCATGGCGCCCAGTCCGTTCTCCGTGGTGTGCTTTCGCGCCCGACCCGAAGGGCTCGAAGGTGAGTCGCTCGACGAATTCAATATGGCGCTCCTCGAGGAGGTCAACGCTTCGGGCGAAATCTTTCTGTCTCACACCAAACTCGACGACGGGATCGCCCTTCGGGTCGCCATCGGCAACCTCGGCACCGCCGAGGCTGACGTCGACCGGTGTCGTGAGCTGTTGAAGGAGGGCTTCACGTGCCTCTCCCTCCGCTGAAGGACGATGCCGGTGTTGTAGCCAAGCTGAAGGCAACCGCCATGCTTGCGGTCGGTTTCGGGACCCTGCTGCCCTTCAACCTGCTCCAGCTTCTGAGCCTGGTATTACTGCCCTTTTCCCGCGATGCGTTTCGGGCGTTCAACCGGTGGTGTGCCGACACCTGGTGGGGCTGGTGCGTGACTGGGGCCGAGTGGATCAACGGCACCCGCGTGATCTTCACCGGCGACGAAGTGCCGATGCGCGAGGACGCAATGCTGATCGCAAACCACCAGCAGATGCCCGACATCACGGCGATCATGAAGTTCTGCAAAACAAAGGACCGTCTCGGTGACATGAAGTACTTCGTCAAGAAGCAGCTCAAGTGGGTGCCCGGTCTTGGCTGGGGTATGCAGTTCCTCGACTGCCTGTTCATCGATCGGGACTGGACCTCGGACCAGGAGAAGATCCGGCGTACCTTCGATCGCCTGGTGAGCGGAGAGGTGCCCGTGCACCTCGTTTCCTTCGTCGAAGGCACCCGTTTCTCACTCGCCAAGCTGCGTGACGCCCAGGCCTACGCGCGCACACACGGGCTGCCCGTCCCCCGTCATACGCTGGTCCCGCGCAGCAAGGGGTTCGCTGCGTCGATCGAGGGGCTCCGCAGCCATATCACCACGGTCTACGATCTCACCATCGGCTATGAGAACGGTGTGCCGAGCCTGTGGCAGTACATCGAGGGCCTGGTCACGCGCATCCACGTCCACGTTCGACGCTTCCCGATCGAAGACCTGCCGCATTCCGCCGACGACCTGAGAGAGTGGCTGCTCGCCCGGTGGGAAGAAAAGAACACGCTCTTCGACCACTACTACGCGACTGGTGAATTCCCCGAGGAACCGGTGTCTCTGAGTTGAAAGTTGAGAACTGAGAGATGAGAGTTCCCGCCCTACCCTCAAGAGGGCCTCAACTCGTAATTCTCAACTCTCAACTCTTGACTCTCAACTCTTAACTTGGCTTTCGGTCTCTGCTGGACAGAAGAGCCGCTGGGTCCACAGATGCAGTGCGACGGCGAGAGCGAGGAGCGCGGCGCCAGTCGCCTGGTGCGCGGTCGTGATCGTTACCTCGATCGTGGTCGGCGAGCCGACCGTCGCCTTGCCCTGAGTGACCGCGAGAGCCGCGATACCGAGGAAGACCTGGATCGATGCCAGGCTGATCAGGGCCTTCCCGAGAAACTCCACCGGCCACGAGCCGCGGTAGAGTCCCCAGGCGCGGCCACCGACCATCACCGCCAGCAGGATCACGATCGTGGCCAGGCAAATGTGGACGATCAGCAGTGCCGCCATGTGCCGCTGGGCGGCACCGAGCATGAGCTGCAGGAACATGATGACGACGAGCCACCTCTGGAACACGCGATCGTCCTTGAAATGGGGGCGCGGCACCGCCTCGGGGGCAGTCAGCCAGAGGCGGCTGGTAACTACCGCAATGCTCACGACCACTGTCAGGAACACCTGACCCAGGACGCCGTGAATCATCGCGAGTGTGAGGCTTGGTGCCATGTCCTCCGGCGCCGTGCTGAAGGTGAAGCCGCCAGTGACCCTGAGGCCGCCGAGAACCCCCTGCAGGACCACCAGCACGATCGCGGCCACGCCGAGCCACTTGAGCCTGGCCCGATCATCGAATCGCCACAAACGAATCGCGAGGCCGACTGTCGTCAGTCCGACCAGTGCACCGAATAACCGGTGCGCGTGCTCGTAGTAAATTCCACCAGTCATTCGGGAAAGCGGAAAAAGGAACATGTTCGAGCCGAAGCTGTTCGGCCAGTCGACGACCGCGAGGCCAGCCTCGTTGCTGGTGACCAGCCCGCCGGCAACCACCAAGAGGAAGGTCGCCACTACCGCGACCTTTGAAAACAAAGCTGTCCAGTCGGAGGCCGTGGCATGGCTGCCTGCCCTGCCGGAGGCTGCCGCGAATCCTCCGGAAAGCAGAGCCACCGCGAGAATCGAACCTGGTATCCACCAGATGGCCGAGGGGAGCACACCGCCACCCTCTGCTGGTGTCAGGAGGCTCCCCAGAATCAGCAGGTTGAGAACCGCCGCCAGTGCACCCACCAGGACGCCCCCAAGCCAGCCACTTCCGGAATACGAGCCGGTGATCCATCCCCAAGCCGCTACCATCAACAGCATCATGCCCAGCACCAGCCAGTTCGGAGCCATGACCAGCGGGAGCCGGCATATGTAGGCGGCCGCCCACATCGAAACAGTCATCGCGAACGCGAGCGGCACAGCGTAGCTGAGTTTGGCTCCGTTGATAGTCATGCCTCACCTCCGATGCGCGAATACAATCAGAACTTCGTCGGTTATAATGCGCGGCGATCGTCGTCGCCAATTGATTTCGAGTCGAAATATACACCTGATCCGGTTGTCGTCGCAGGGAACATTGGAAAATGGAGGATGAGATCTCAGCTCGCGTCTTCTCCCACTCGGAAGCAGACGGGCGCTCCGTTCGCTCCCTTCTGACCGACTATATGGAGCTTGCCAAGGCACGACTCGGTGCGCTTGTCGTCCTCACGGCCTTTGTCGGTTACGTGTTGGGAGCACGTGACGGGGGGTCGCTGTCGGGTCTCGCGGCGGTGGTCGTTGGCACAGCCCTCAGCTCGTTCGGCGCCAATATCCTCAACCAGTGGTACGAATCGGAGCGGGACAGCCTGATGCTGCGCACCCGCGAACGCCCGTTGCCGGCGGGACGCCTCGATCGACGTACGGCGGCGGTTCTCGGAGTCGTCACCGCTTCGATCGGTCTCGCGATTCTCGCCGTCGCGACGAACTGGCTGACCACCTTTCTCTCCCTCTTCGTCATCCTCGTCTATGTGCTGATATATACCCCCCTCAAGGTCCGCACGCCGCTCAACACCGTGGTCGGCGCAGTGTGCGGCGGCGTACCACCGATGATGGGCTGGACCGCAGCTACCGGACGCCTCGACGCCGGAGCGTGGATCCTCGGCGGCATCCTCTTCGCCTGGCAGATTCCGCACTTCCTGTCCTTGGCTTGGCTCTATCGAGATGACTACGCTCGCGGAGGCTTCCAGATGTTGCCCGCGGTGGACGAGGAGGGGAGTCTCACGGGGCGCCTTTCCTTCCTGTACGCCGTGTCCCTGCTTCCGATCACTGCCGCGCTGACTGCCTTCGGAATCACCGGTGGGGCCTTTCTCATCGCCTCACAGGTGATCGGGATCGCTTTTGTCGGCCTCGGTTGGCTGTTTCTCCGAGCTCGCAGCCAGTCGACCGCGAAAAATCTCTTCCTCGCCAGTATTCTCTACCTCACGGTGCTGCTCGGTTTGATGGTCGTTGACGTCGACGACCGCGCCGTGCGCGGCGGAAATGTCGCTGCCAAATCCGCAGCCCACACGGTGGACGAGATCGAGGTCGCCGCGATGCCGTTTCGCGAAGGGCTCTGATCCGATGCAGACCCCGGCCATCATCAGAAGCGGATGGTGGGTGGGAGCGGCGGCTCTCGTCGTCAGCCTTTTGACTGTATGGATCGTAATCGGACCACTCGATCGCCGACCCGAGCTTGAGCGGACGGAATCGGAATTCGTCATCGACAATGCCGTGGTGCCAAACGATCTCGTCGTTCGGGCAATGGCAAAGGACGGGGTCGAGGTCCTTTCCGAACCGTCGACGATGCCTGCCGCCGAGGTGGACCGCATTAACGACGAGCAGCGGGGTAAGTTCCTGGTTCCCGGCGACCGGGTCATCGGCGTGACCATCGGCGATGAGGTGCGGGCCTACCCGCTCAGGCTGATGCGCTGGCACGAGGTCGTGAATGATGTCGTTGGCGGTGTGCCGATCGCCATCACCTACAGCCCGCTCTGCGACAGCGTGGTCGTGTTCAATCGAGAGGTCGGCGGCGGGGTCGTCGAGCTCGGGGTTTCCGGCTATCTCTACAACTCGAACACGCTGCTCTATGACCGCCGTCTGTCTCCCGAAGACTCACCACTCTGGTTGCAGCTCAACGGCTCGGTGGTCGCTGAACGGACGGACGGCACCTCCTCGCCACTGACATTCAGATCCGAGTCCCTCACCACCTGGGGCAAATGGCGCGACAGGCACCCGAAAACACGTGTCCTCTCACCCGTGCCGGAACTCAAGAAGCTTTACAGGCGCGACCCCTACCACTCCTATTTCGGCTCCGATCTCCTGCACTTCCCGGTCCGGCCGCTGCCCCAACCCGGACCGCTCCATCTCAAGGATCGGGTGGTCATCGTGACGGTCGATCGACGACACGAGGCATTCGCGCTGCAGGATCTGGCTTCCGCCGCAGGAGCCCTGCAAGGAGCGCTGGAGGTCGACTCTCGCGGCCTGCCGCTCCGCATCTCTTTCGATGTCCCCGCAGGCACCGCAACAGTCGAAGCGCTGGCCGAGCCGTACCGTCTGTCGGCAACTCGCCACAGTTTCTGGTTTGCATGGTACGCTGCGCGAGGAATGATTCCTGATACCGAAACAGTTCCGGAGTCAGGACACCCAGAATAAACCCGTTACAGTCAGCTCTCCGGGAGGAGCTCGATGACCGTCCAGATCGAACAGTTCTCTTACGACGACGCTATCGTCCGCAAGTTCACCCTAATGACTTTCATCTGGGGCGTGGTCGGGATGCTTGTCGGCGTGATCGTCGCTTTGGAGCTCGCCGCACCGTTGTTCAACTTCGAGCTGCCGTGGATCTCCTTCGGCCGGCTGCGGCCGCTTCACACAAATGCCGTCATCTTCGCCTTCGCGGGCAATGCGATCTTCGCTGGCGTCTACTACTCGATGCAACGCCTGCTGAAGACGGCCATGTTCTCCAAAGCGCTGAGTGCCATTCACTTCTGGGGTTGGCAGGCGATCATCGTCGCCGCCGCAGTCACCCTCCCCCTCGGCATCACCCAAGGCAAGGAGTACGCCGAGCTGCAGTGGCCAATCGACGTCGCCATCGCGGTGATCTGGGTGGTCTTCGCGATCAACGCATTCGGAACCCTCGCAATCCGTCGTGAGCGGCACATTTACGTAGCGATCTGGTTCTACATCGCAACTATCATCACCATTGCTCTGCTCCACATCTTCAACAATCTGGTGGTGCCGGCCGGACTGTGGCGTAGCTACCCCATCTACGCCGGGGTCCAGGACGCCTTCATGCAGTGGTGGTACGGCCACAACGCGGTCGGATTCCTGCTGACCACACCCTTCCTGGGCATCATGTACTACTTCTTGCCGAAGGCCGCCAACCGCCCCGTCTTCTCCTACCGCCTGTCGATCATCCATTTCTGGTCGCTGGTCTTCATCTACATCTGGGCTGGGCCCCATCACCTCCATTACACCGCCCTGCCGGCGTGGGCCTCGACTCTTGGAATGCTCTTCTCGCTCATGCTCTGGATGCCGTCCTGGGGCGGCATGCTCAACGGCCTGCTGACACTGCGCGGAGCGTGGGACAAGGTCGCGACCGACCCTGTGCTGAAGTTCTTCGTGGTCGCCGTCACCTTTTACGGGATGTCCACCTTCGAGGGCCCGCTTTTGTCAGTCAAATCGGTCAACCTGCTCTCGCACTACACCGACTGGACGATCGCCCACGTTCATTCGGGCGCCCTCGGCTGGGTCGGCTTCCTGACCTTCGGCATGATCTACTGGCTGCTGCCGCGCCTCTTCCAGACCGAGCTCTGGAGCCGCAAGCTCGCCGAGGCGCACTTCTGGATCGGCACCATCGGCATTCTTCTCTACATCGTCGCGATCTATGCCGCCGGCCTCACCCAGGGCCTGATGTGGCTCGCCTTCGACGAAGAAGGCTACCTCAAGTACGGCGATTTCGTGGAGACCACCGTGCGTCTCATCCCGATGTACTGGGTAAGGGTCATCGGCGGCTTCGCCTATCTGAGTGGCGTCCTCCTGCTCGGAGTCAACTTCTTCATGACCTGGAAGCGGAGACCTTCGACCTACGAAGTGCCGGTGCACGAAGCCCCGGCATTGTCGAGGGACTTCGTCGATCACCCGGAGCCGGCGACTGCGCTCAAGACGAGTGGTGCTCATGTCGCCGATGTGGCGTACAAGCTGGACCGGTTTTTCTCGACAACATGGCACCGCCGGTGGGAACGGCTGCCGCTCAAGTTTACCGTCGCGGTGACGATCACGGTGATCGTCGCGTCGCTCTTCGAGATCATCCCGACGTTTCTCATCAAGTCCAATGTCCCGACGATCGCGACCGTGATGCCTTACACGCCACTTGAGCTCGCGGGCCGCGATCTCTACCTCGGCGAGGGCTGCTACAACTGCCACTCACAGATGATTCGGCCGATTCGAGCCGAGACCGAACGTTACGGCGAGTATTCCAAGCCGGGTGAGTTCGTGTGGGATCACCCCTTCCAGTGGGGCTCGCGCCGCATCGGGCCGGACCTGCAGAGGGTCGGTGGTAAGTACCCCCACCTGTGGCACGTCCGTCACATGGACGACCCACGGGCAATCACAGCAGGTTCGATCATGCCGGCCTACCCGTGGATGCTTACGAAGGATATCGATTTCGGCTCCATCGAGCGGGTCATGAGCGCCCACCGCAACCTCGGCGTTCCCTACAGCGATGAGGAAATTGCCGACGGAGAGGCCGCTGCCCGCGAGCAGGCGAGGGCGATTGCCGACGAGATCGTCGTCCAGGGAGGACCCGACGGCCTCGCTGAGAAACAGATAGTGGCCCTCATCGCCTATCTCCAGCGCCTCGGAACGGACATCACCAAGCCGGAGCCGGTGGCCGTCGAAGAGGAGATCGGACCGGAGGGTGCGGCGGACACTGCTGCCACCAAAGCGGCGTCGGCTGCAACCGGGGAGGTATCGTGAGCCTCACCGATATCATGAGCGCTTCCGGTCTCACGTCGTGGACAGAGGTGGCGCTGATCCTCTGTTTCCTGACCTTCACAGCGATCGTCGTCTGGGTCTTCGCGATCAGGAGCAAACCTTCGTGGGAACACCAGCGGAATCTGCCACTCGAAGACGACGGAAGCTGTGAAGGACACGCCACCGCGAAAGGAGGCGATCTCCAGTGAGCAGCGAGCACCTCGATCAGCAGTTCGCGTCCGAGGACCAGGACTATCTACTGGAACACAGCTACGACGGCATCCAGGAGTACGACAATCCTCTGCCGCGATGGTGGCTAGCCATCTTCTGGGCGACAATTTTCTTTGCCCCGCTCTATATTCTCTACTTTCACTTCGGCGGCGGCATGCTCGGCACCGAGCGATACGATCAGGAGATGATCGCCTTTTACGACAAACAGGCGGAGCAACTGTTGGCGCTCGGCGAGATCAGCGAGGGTACGCTCACCGGTCTGATGGACGACGCGAGCATGATGAACGGTGGCAAGAAGATCTTCCAGTCGAAATGCGCCACATGCCATGGGCTATTCGGCGAGGGCGGCATCGGTCCCAACCTCACCGACGAATTCTGGCTCCACGGCGGACAGCTGATGGACATCTACAAGACGGTGAGGGAGGGCGTGCCGTCCAAGGGCATGCTGGCCTGGGAACGCCAACTTCGGCCGGCCGAGCTGATGGCGGTGACCTCATTCGTCGGTACGTTGCTCGGCACTGATCCGCCAAACGCCAAGCAGCCGCAGGGCGATCGACAGGTTCGTCGAGCGCCCGAAACAATGGAAACCGAGGTGGCGAGCGACCCGGAGGCGTTAGAGACCGAGGTCGGGCCCGCCACGTCCTGAGTCATCGTGTCTAGCCTGCAAATCTCACCAACTGTCTATTGCGGTCGGCGAGCCGGCGCACCCAGCCGTGCTTCCTCATCTCCGGGTGCTCGACGTACCGTCAAGTACGCCTACGCGCCCCGTGAGGTCCAGCCGGGCTCCCCAGTTTCATCCGTTGCGTGCGCCATGGTCCCGGATTCAAGGCCCCGCGACGACGGCGATGTCCTCCATCGCCGAGGAGTGGAAACGAAGAAGGCGGGACCATGCCGCCGCAACCCTTCGGGCCGATGGGGGTCGTGGCCGATCTCTGCGTTGCTCGTCGTCGAAGATGCACTGGCATCGACTTCCTCCTCGCGCCTTGATCTCGGCTCACGAGCCCCATCGGCGGGCGGCACTGGGGAACCCGGCCGGACCTCTCGATCGAAAACCCAGCTGGTCACAGCGTCTCAACGGCCTCCTTGCGAAACCCGGTGAGATATGCAGGCTAGAACGTCGAACGCTCCGGAAGCCGGGGAGAGGGTACTCTCGACCCTCAACCGGGACGGTACTCGCCGATGGATTCGTCCGAAGGTGTCGCGCGGCGGCTACCACCGACGCCGGCTCATCACCGCCTGGACGTTGATCACAACGTTCACCCTCATCCCGATCCTCAAGCTGAACGACAAGCCGTTGATGCTATTCGACATTCCCAAGCGAGAATTCACCTTCTTCGGCTCGACCTTCCTGCCCACCGACACATTCCTCCTGATGTTGCTGCTCTTCAGCATTTTTATCGGGATTTTCCTAATCACCGCGGTCCTCGGCCGTGTCTGGTGCGGTTGGGCCTGCCCACAGACGGTGTACATGGAGTTCCTATACCGGCCGCTCGAGACCCTCATCGAGGGGGGACGGAACCGTCAACTCTTGCTCGACCGCACCGGGCCCGACGGCCGGCGGATACTCAAGTTCATCGTCTTCTTCGGTGTTTCCGCCTTCCTCGCCAACACATTCCTCGCATACTTCGTCGGCTGGGATCAGCTTCTCCGTTGGGCCAGGAGTTCGCCAACCCAACATCCCGCGGCCTTTTCGGTGATGCTCGGTACGACTTTGCTGATGTTTTTTGACTTCGCCTGGTTCAGAGAACAGACGTGCATCGTCGCCTGCCCTTACGGTCGTTTCCAGTCGGTCCTGCTCGATCGCCAGTCGCTGATCGTTGGCTACGATGCCGGTCGCGGCGAGCCGCGCGCGAAGTTGAGGAAGAACGAGCAGCGGAAGGCGGGCGACTGTATCGATTGCGGGCTCTGCGTGAGCACCTGTCCGACCGGCATCGATATCCGAGACGGGCTGCAGATGGAGTGTATTGCCTGCACCCAATGCATCGACGCCTGTGACGAGGTCATGGACCGCATCGGCTTCGACCGCGGCCTCGTTCGATACACCTCAGAGGCGGAGCTGGAGAGCGGCAAACGCTCACTCCTCCGCCCAAGGACGGCAGTCTATTCGGTCATCTTGCTCGTGATGTTCGGGACCTTCGCCTTTTCCCTCGCCGGAAGGCAGACCGCCGACATCACGCTCCTACGGGGTCTTGGCGCGCCATTCACTGTATTGCCAAATGGCGACGTCTCAAATCAGATCCGCATCAAGATCTCCAACAGGTCACCGGAGGAGCGCTCCTATCTGATCGAACTCGATTCACCCGGCGATCTGACATTGATTGCACCGGAGAATCCGTTGGTGGTGGCTGCGGGCGAAACCCTGATGACCGCTGCCTTCATAACCGCTCCGACTTTAGCCTTCAGCGGCGGTGAGGCGAGTATTACGCTAACCGTGAGTGATGGGGTCGATTTTTCGAAAGAAATGAACTATCGGATCCTGGGTCCGGCCGACGGTGGGGGATCACGATGAAGAAGGGCGGTGCCTGGCCGTGGGTGATCGGAGGCGCCCTCGCGCTGCACGTCATAGCTTCCCTGGTAGTGGTCGCAATCGCTACTTCCGATGCCTCCTACGCGGTCGAAGAGGACTATTACCAGAAGGCCATCAACTGGGACCAGAAACGCGACCAGGATCGGACGAACGAGGAGCTCGGATGGTCGCTCGAGTTTAATGCCACGCCACCGCAGCAGCCCGGCGAGTCGCCCGCGCTGGAAGTCCGCCTGACTGACCGTCCGGGTGACCCCATTGCGGACGCTTCGATTGCTCTCGAGGCATTCCACAAGGCCCGCAGCGAGGATGTCCTGCGCCTCGCGGTCGCAGCCACCGAAGAACCCGGCCTGTACGTCGCCTCCCCCGCCATGCGGCACAACGGCCTTTGGGAGCTGCGATTTACCGTCACGAAAGGCGCGGATACGTTCACGCACAACGAGACACGGCACCTGTTTGTGGAAGGAAAATGGGAATGATTTTCGGATTTCGGATTTCGGATTTCGAATTTCCGCCCGCCCGCCCCACGGAGCACGGGAGGGTGGGGGCAAATTCGCAATTCGAAATTCAAAATTCGAAATGCATCTGCGGAGCGGCATCGTGGTCGGATTGCTGCTGACTGTCATCGTCGCGAGTCTGGTAGGAAGCCTCCACTGCGTCGGCATGTGCGGGCCGTTCGTCGCCTTCTACTCCGGCGCTGATGGATCGGGCGGAGCGCGCCGTCTGCTCAGCCACACGGCCTATTCCGGAGGACGGCTGCTGACCTACGCGGTGTTCGGGCTGGCTGCCGGCTCGGTCGGCGCCGCCCTCGACGTCGCCGGATCACTGGCCGGCTTCCAGCGTGTCGCTGCCGTGCTCGCCGGCGTGACCATGATCCTGTGGGGCATCCTCGCGCTGCTCCAAATCCGCGGGGTTCGCCTTTTCAAGCACTTCTCCAGCGGCGGCCGCGTCTCGAGCCTCTTGCGCCGTGGCTTCTCCCTGGTCAGCGACAAGCCTCCGGTGGTCCGGGCGGGCGTGGTCGGCGTTTTGTCGGGCTTCCTGCCCTGCGGCTGGCTGTGGGCCTTCGTCGTCACAGCCGCCGGAACCGGCAGCGCTCCCAAGGGAGTCGCAGTCATGGCCGCCTTCTGGGCGGGAACCGTGCCCGCTCTCCTCGCGGTTGGCCTCGGCGCCCAACTGGTGAGCGGTCCTTTGCGGAGGCACGTGCCGGTGGTTACTGCCATCCTCCTGGTCTCGCTCGGCCTTTACGCCATCCTCGGCCGCCCCTCCTCGGTCGACGCCGCGATTCACAAGCACGAGGGGAAGCGGCACCCCGAGGTTCCTGCAGCAGCAGATGTGGACGGCTCCTGCTGCGAGAGCGACTGACACCGCCGACCGTCCCCGTCTGAACCGAAAAGACGCGAAGATCGCAAAGATCCGATATTGACCAGGTCAAAAACTACTTCGCGCGGCCTTTGTGTCCTTTGCGGTCTTGGCGGTTTCAACATTCTCGATGGTCACAAAACCGGATAACGGGTACAGCTGGTGAGATATGCAGGCTAGGCCGTTCTTGCCAGCTCCATGATCTTGCAGAGGGTTCGCCAATTGCGACCGGTCCCCGTCACTCCCAGCGCGCTCTCCAGGCGCGCCGCGAGCTTTGACCGGCCGATGCCGTCCGGCGCGTGAAGGTAGGCGACATCAGCGTCGAGCTCGAAGCGCTCGCTTGCCGCCCTCGCCTCTTCGAGAGCATCGAGGTTCGGGTCGGCCGGAACCGCGGAGAGAAAGAACAGGTGGAGCTTCGACGGCTCTGCCATCCCTTCGGAGAAGGGGTTGGCATTCATCGCCCGTTCCAGCTCATCCGCCGTCAGCAGCAGGACCTCCGGCCCGAAGCCGTGGCTCGATTCGATCGCCGCGCTTATCCTCTCGGCCAGGCGTGACGCCCTACCCTCCGCATGCCTGCACACCGCGTTGCCGCTCTGGATGTACGTGCGAACGCCCTCAAACCCGAGTTCCTCGAGGACCGCGCGGAGGTCCTTCATCGGCAGGATGTTGCGGCCACCGACGTTGATGCCTCGGAAGAGGGCGATAAATATGCGCATCTACAAGGGCACATCAGGAGCCTCTTCAGGCTCCTCGATCGAAACGGTCGGGATCCAGTTCCTCTTTCTCCGGGCGACTCTCTTCTCGGTGGATTCGCCGTCGAAATTCGTCACCTCCTGGATGAAGATCAGGGGGTCGTCAGGCTCGAAGGAGTTGACGTTCACCACCGCGAAGAGCCGATTGTCGATCTCGCTTGTGGCGAACGGTACGACGCCGCAGCGGCAGCAGACGAAGAACTCGGCGGTTCCGGTGGCGAAAGCGTACCGCGATACGGGAGCCTCGCCCGCCACCATCACGTCGAGCTCTGCATCTGGATGGGAGGTGTATGTGCCGCGGTGCTTGGTGCAGAAACCGCAGCTACATGCACGAACCGGTATCTCGTTTCCGTGCAGCGGCCATCTCAACACGTACCGGATGTTGCCGCAGTGACAGGATCCCCTGATGACCCGCATGGTCTGCCCTCACCCTTCCACCATGACGATTGCTTCCCCTTCGAGCACGACCTCGCCGTCTTGATTGGTGCAGACGGTGGACAGGGTGACGATCGGCTTGTCGGGGCGCACCGAGATGACCTTGACGGTGGCAGTGATCGTGTCGCCCGGAAAGACCGGCAGCGTGAAGGTTAGCGTCTGGTTCAGATATAGCGTGCCAGGGCCTGGCAGATCGTTCGCGAGGGTCGCGGATACCACGCCAGCAGCTATCATCCCGTGCGCGATGCGCCGCCCGAACCTGGTGCCGGCCGCGTACTCGTCGTCAAGGTGGACCGGGTTGGTGTCCCCCGTGACCTCGGCGAATCCGCGGATGGTGTCGTCTGAGATTACGAGAGTGCGAGAGGCCTCGTCACCAACCTGAATATCAACCATCACATCCTCCAGCTGAATTGCCATCCGAAACGATGGCATCGATTTCGCCAAGGCCTGCAACCGTGAATGTCGGCTGCGGGCCACCGTCGAGAGAATTCCCATTCGGATTGACCCAGCAGGTATCGACTCCGAACCCGGAACCTGCCGCAATATCGGAGCTCAGACTGTCCCCGATCATCAGGACCTCTGATTTCAACGGGTGGCCCATCCTCGAAAACACCTCTCGCATGTACTCTGGCTGCGGTTTGGCGACACCGATCTCGTCCGAGATCACAACATCCTCGAAGTACTCACGAATGGACGACCGGGCGAAGCGCGACCGCTGGACGATCGCAATGCCGTTGGTCGCCAGCACGAGGCGGCAGCGCGAAGACATGCGTCTGACGAGGTCCTCGGCGCCCGGCAGCAGCTGCGTCTGCTGCCCGAGATCGTGCATGAATTCGTCGTTGAAGGCCTCGGGATCGCTGTCAATCCCGAGCTCACCGAAGAGCCGTTCGAATCGTTCGACCCGAAGGCGATTCAGGTCGACCTCTCCGCGCTCGAAGCTCCCCCAGAGGTCAGCGCTGATCGCCGCATAGACATCGTGCAGGTGCGGGCTGTACTCGATTCCGTGCGTACGGGTCGTCATCCGAAGCGCGGTCGTCTCGCCGAGGTGAAAATCGAACAGGGTGCCGTCGGCATCGAAGATCAGCCACGGGTAGCGAGGACGAGATCGCGCCATCGGGGCAGTGTAGCGGTCACGGGCAGAAAATTCTCCTCAGCCACGATCCAGCGGTCGGCGCATGATGACGTAGGGGGTCTCTTCGAACCGGCACCTTCGGTAGGCCTCACATGCCCGGATATTCTCGCCGTTGACCTGGAGTCTGAGGTCAATGGCACCTACTATGCGCGCCTCCTCTGCCACCTTGTCCATAAGGAGATCCACCAGACCGCTCCCCCTGTGCCGGGGCATGATGAATAGACTTTGGACCCACCAGTAGTAACCGCCGTTGAAGTTGCTCCACTCCCTCACCGCGGAGGTACTGGCGACACCCTCGCCGTCCGGTGCCTCGGCAACCCAGTAACTCGCGACGGCGGGGTCCTCCAGGCCGGCGAGAACCCCTTGCCGCACCCGATCGGGTTCCAGCTCCAGTCCTTCCGCCTCGCTGGCCTCGTCGAGGGTGAAGGCGACGATCGTCCCAAGGTCGGAGAGGGTGGCTGGCCGCATCGAATACTCGTCACCCATGGACTCTCCTCTCGTTCAGGTCAGGTCCTTCTGCATCCAGACCATGTCGAACGGTCGCCCTTTCTTGACGCCGACGTTCGCGAAGCGGCCGCACTCGGTGAAGCCGTGGCGCAGGTGGAAGCGGATGCTGCCCTCATTCTCGGATGAGATGTGGGCCATGAAGTTCGTGATGCCGATCGCCTTCCCCGCCTCCAGCAGATGCTCGAGAAAGGTCGTACCGAGGCCTTGTCCGGTGTGTACCGGGTGGATGAAATAGGTCAGGCTCGCGGTGTGCCGCATGGTCGGCACGGGATGAAACGGGCTCAGATAGGCGAAGCCGACCACCTCTCCCTGGCTCTCGGCCACGACGAACGGGTACTCCGGGTGAGCAGCCCGCCGGTGCTTGAAGAACGCCCGATCGACGGCCTGTTCGGGATACGCCGCGTACGATTCGGTGACGAAGTGATTGAATATCGAAGTAATCGATTCCCAGTCAATATCTTCAACAGCCCGGATCCGAACATCCATGGGTGGATTCTACTCAGTCCAACAGCCGGTCGGACGTCGATCCTTCACGATGCCGCCTGCGTTCGATGCATTTTTGCCGAGTACCGGCACTGAACGACGCCAGATTGGAATCGATCGGTTCTCTCCAGGGCGAACTCGCGAATCGAGCCGACCCCCTGAAAAAGAGGAATGCCGCGGCCCAGCACAACCGGGATGACCGAAATCACCAACTGCGTCATCAGGCTGCGTTCGAGAAACGCTCCGGCCGCCTGCGCGCCGCCGACCATCCACACCCTCGAATGGCCCGCGCGGTCGATCTCGGCAAGGACTTCGTTCGGCTCACCAGATGTGATCCGAACCGCCGGTGCTGCCGGAGCGAGAGGACGCTGGGAAAGAACCCAGCACGGCTTCGTGGCGTATGGCCACTCGCCGAAGCCGACGACCTGCTCGTAGGTTCGACTGCCCATCACCAACGCATCGATCGAGTCGAAGAAGCTCGCGTAGCCGTAGTCGTCGGCCTCGGACTGCTCCGAGCCGAGCCAGTCCACGCCGCCCTGCTCATCCGCGATGAATCCGTCGATGCTGCACGCTACGTAGTAAATGACCTCGGCCATGGCTCATCTTAATCCGCATTTTTCATGACCCTTCCGCTGTAACGCGCGATGATCTTCGCCGCACCGCTCCTTCAGTCACTTAACTCGATGTGGTGACGGATCGACATGGGGTGCTTTCGAATCCAGACCTCCGGGACTCCTCTTTCATGAAGCTTCGCCAGACGGTGAATCCCGTCGACGATCCAGAGGGTGCCGTCGTCCTCGATGAAGTCCAGCGGGAAGGACGTGTCTGCTTTCCGAATCCTCTCCCGATGGTACCGGGACTCGAAGCAACCCCACACAACGTCTGTTGGGCGCAGATCGAAGTCGACGAATCGATCGGGGTTTCTCGACCAGAACGGATTGGTGAGGAGGAACTCCAGTGCACCGATCGGAATTGTTCCCCGGGGGGCACCGAGCTCCCACACCCGCCGTACGTCCCAGTTGAATGGGAGGAGCAGGCCTCTCATATACGGCGGAACGTGCTTACGCATCGGTCTTCTCGTTAGGCTGGCCGAGATCCGTGGTCCACGCGGATTTGAGGATAGCTCAGGAACGAACCGGTTCGACCACCACGGCCGTGCCGTAGCAGAGCACCTCGTTCACGCCACTCATGACCTCGGTGGCGTCATATCTAACACCGATGACCGCGTTGGCGCCGGCCTCTTCCGCGTGTCGAACCATCATCATGAAGGCCTCTGCCCTTGTCTTCTCGCAAAGCTCGGTAAACAGCGTGATGTTGCCGCCGACAAGGGTTTCAAGGGTCGCACCGATGGTCCCGAAGATCGAACGTGAACGAACCGTGATCCCCCGAACCACGCTCAGATTCCTGATCACGCGGTATCCGTCGAGTTCGAAGCTCGTCGTTGCCATTGAGTCGTCCACGGTGCTCACCTCCTTCGTCGAGCCTTTGCGAACTAAATCATCCGGCCATGGCCGAAGCCGAGAACCTTTCGGCAATGAGGGCAAAAGTACACGACATTCGTCCCCGCGGCGAAGGGGACTCCTTTTGCCTTGGTGTAGACCTCGCTCAGTTCCTCCTCACAGTGAGGGCACACGGGCGTAAGATCCTCCCGTTTGACGATCGCGAGTGGTTTCTCGCTCATCTCTGATCACCTCCGTGACTTCACGTCTGACACTACGCCTGTGACCTCGACACATGCGGTATCGTTCATCCTAACCATACCGATCGAGTCAGAACGCTCTCACCGGCCTCGGCTCCAGTGCCAGCAAAGGGTCAACCCCGGGGTTCCTGATTCCCGCCACGGTCTTCCTCGGTAAACCTCTCTGATCTCTGTCTGCGAAACCGAGTTCAGCGGCCGAACACTCCGCTTGCAGCGTATTACGCCGGGGGACTGGAACGGCAGGTCGAATCAGCATTCGAAATGAGCCTTCAAATTGTTCAGAGAATTTTCGAGAATGCGACGCCAGGCTTTGTCGAAGAAGAGTGAGCACAGCACAGGACCAAGTATCGGAA
>JAJDNM010000073.1 GCA_022340665.1 Acidobacteriota bacterium
GAGCTCGGTCCGGCCGATATCATCGTCGACAACGCGGTCATACAGTACGACTGGGTATCGGTCCTCGAACAACCGCTGGAGGACTTCGAGAGTCAGTTCCGCTCCTGCGTCATGCACAACGTGCACATGGTCAAGGCTTTCGTGCCCGGAATGGTCGACAAGGGATGGGGGCGGGTGATCGGCATCAACACCGAGTGCGCCATGCAGTGCTCCGAAGGCCAGGCCGCCTACGCTAGCGCCAAGAGGGGGATGGACGGTGTCTTCAGGGTGCTGGCGCGCGAGCTCGGCCCGCACGGGATCACCGTCAACCAGGTGGCGCCCGGTTGGATGGTGTCGGAAAAGTACCGCAGTGAGGGCACCGAACGGCAACCCGAGTACGAGGCTTCGGTGCCGTTGCGACGACGAGGTACCGATCAGGATGTGGCCAACGCGGTCGCCTTCCTCGCCTCCGACCTCGCCGGCTTCATCACCGGTGCCTACATCCCGGTCTGCGGCGGCAACGTCATGCCGACGATTTGAACTTCGAATAAGGAATTCCGGCCCGCTCACACCCCAGGTGGGTCGTATTTCAGGTGGGGAACGTTCTATGCCAGTCGGAGATGATTCGGTCTACGGTACGGTCGAACTCCTCGTCGATCGTCCTTCGTGACGAGTCGGCGTCGTACCAGGCGATGATCTCGTCGGCGCCCTCGGAAAAAGAGATTGTCGCGGCGAATTCAGGGACAAAGCTTTTTATCTTGGAGTTGTCGAATATCATGCTGTGGGCCTTGTCGCCGAGCAGGCTGTCCCCCCACTCGCGGTCGTAACCGTTGATGACCTCTGACGGGACATGCACGATCTCGGTGGTGGTGCCGGCCGCCCGTGCCAGGATGTGGTGGATCCGGTCCCAGGTCAGCCACTCGTCGGAGGTGATGTGAAACGCTTCACCGACGGCGTCATCACGACCCAGCAGCCCTACGAGCCCAATTGCGAAATCTCGGTGGTGGGTCAAGGTCCACACGCTCGTGCCGTCTCCGTGGACGACCACCGGGTCGCCCCGACGCATGCGGTCGATGACCGTCCAGCCGCCATGCGGAGGGAGCAAGGTGCAGTCGTAGGTGTGCGATGGCCGGATGATGGTGCACGGGAAACCCTCCTCGCGGTAGGCGTGAAGGAGCCGTTCCTCGCAGGCGATCTTGTGGCGGGAGTATTCCCAAACCGGGTTTTCGAGGGGGGTGGATTCGGTCACCGGCAGGCGAGCCGGAGGCGTTTGATAGGCCGAGGCGGAGCTGATGAAGACGTAGTGGCGAGTGCGGTCGCGGAACAGCTCGAGATCTGACTCGATGTGCTCGGAAGTGAAGGCAACCCAATCGACAACCGCGTCGAACTCGAGCGCACCGATCGCCGCGCGGGCGGATGCCGGCTCGCGGATGTCACCGATCAACCGGGTGACCCCGTCGGGGACCGGCCGCCAGCTTTGGCCCCTGTTCAAGACCCAGAGCTCGATCCCGCGTTCTACGGCGAGGCGTGTACAGGCCGAGCTGATGATTCCGGTACCGCCGATGAATAGAACACGCATTTCCCTACCAGGAATCGGTGCGGAACGGGGACGCGGGTAGACCTCCCAGATTGTAGAGATTGGCACTGTCCGGGTTATCGGCCCAGGCGTACCGAACCGCCACCGGTTGCGCCACCTTGTCGCTCCACACCACCACGCGGTTGTTTTCGATGATCGCTTCGGCCCACACGAAATGTCGGTCTGCGCCCGCGATCGCGAACTCCGCCAGCTTCCGGTCTTCTCGTCCCCTTGCCACCAACCCACCGCCTGTATGGTCGAAATCGATGATGACCCGGCTCCCTCGAACCTCGTGCGATCGGTAGACGGGACCGGAGAACTCGATCTTCTCTCCGTAGGCGACCCTTCGTGCGGCCAGGGCGAGGCGACGCCCCACCTCCTGCTTGTTGCGCGGGTGGATATCGTCGGCGTCGCCGATGTCGATGATCACGGCTTGCGCGGTCTTCGGAAGGGCCAAAACCGCCGACTGTGATTCGCGGAGCACTGCCCATTCGCTGTCGCCGGGCTGCTCGGACGCAGCCATGAAGTTGGCGAGTTGCACCCACAGGAACGGCAGATCGCCCCGGTTCCAGCGCATGCGCCAATCGGTGATCATGTTGGCGAAAAGGTCGCGGTAGACCAGGGAACTGTCGCTGTCCGCGTTTGATTCGCCCTGATACCAGAGAAAGCCGGACACCGGGAACGGAAGCAGCGGGTGGATCATCTTGTTGTAGAGCACTGTCGGCACCTGATTCATGTGAGCGTCGGGGGTGACTGTCACCAGCCCGAGGCCGATCTTCCACCGACCTGCGAGCGGATGTCTTTCGCCCGCTATCTCGAGCCACAGCAGCTCGGGGTCGCCCCAAATCCCACCACCGCCGCCAGTGTCCTCGACTCGTACGGTGATCTGGTTGCGGCCCTCGCGCAAGAAGGCTGCTGGAACCTCGTACACGCGCGGGACGTTCCAGGCAAGGGATGTCCGACCGACCTCGTGACCGTTGACCCAGGAGATGTCCGAGTCATCAATGGTGCCGAGACCGAGGCGGGCGCCGTGCCGTGCATCAGTTGCGCTGAGATCAATCGAACTGCGATACCAGACGATGCCGTCCATACCGTCGAGACCGCGTTCCTCCCATCTGGACGGCACCTCGAGGGTCGGCCAGTTCGAGTCGTCGAACGCCGGTTCGGCCCACACCGCCTTTCCATCGACCATCCCGCGGTCCGAGGTTGGAAGGCCTCCAAGCTTCCCGTTGATCCGCTCGAGCGTTTCTCGCTGATAGGCTTGCTCCTGCTCGAGGAGCTTTCTCATTTCTGCGTCGTCGATGCCGAGCGATTCGGCGCTCATCCACGGCTCGATGCGGCTGCCACCCCAGGAGGTGTTGATGAGGCCGATCGGCACGTCGTTGTGTTTCCGCAACTCGCGCGCGAAAAAGTAGCCGACCGCGGTGAACGTCCCGACATGCGTGGGATCGGTGGGCTCCCACGTACCTCCCGCGAGGGTGGTTTCCGGAGAGGCCGCCCATGACTTGGGAACCTTGAAATGACGGATCCGTGGATCATTGGCCGCCGCGATCTCGTGTTCCGCATCCATCGAGTTCTCCACCGTCCACTCCATGTTGGACTGGCCGGAGCAGATCCAGACGTCGCCAACGAGTACGTTCCCGTAGCTCAAGCTTTGGCCATCACTCGTGATCGTCAGATCGTGTGGTCCGCCAGCGACCATCGGCGCGATTTCCGCCCGCCACAAGCCCTGCACGTCGGTTCGGGCCGTGACCGTACGACCGGCAATCGTGACTTCAACCGTTGCTCCGGGATCCGCCGTGCCCCAGACGGGTACGCTCGTGCCGCGCTGCAACACCATGCCATCGCCGAAGAGTCCGTTCACGCCGAGCTCGGCGGCCATCGGCTGTGCCGCAACTGCGAGGATCATCAAAATCGGAATAGTACGCATGAGACCTCTCCTTCAATCGACCGGCGCGAGAAGTCGGACCAGCCGGACCATCAGCACGTCGTGGCCCGGAACCTCGGCCTCGAAAGGCTGTTGGGTGGTTCCCATATGCTCGCCAGTCCACAGGTTCTTTACCTGATAGACCCTGTATCCGAAGAGGGTCTTTCGGCTGGAGAAACCATCTTCGACCTTCTCGTCCTGCCACGAGAGCTCCACGGTCCGTGCGGTAGTGCCGCGGTTGAGGATGCACATCGTCCAGTCCTCGTCGGCCAGTGGCTTGAACCAGATCTCGAGATCGCCATCGTCACGGTACTTGAAACCCTGGATACCGAGCACGTCCTGGTTGACCGCGATCACCTCGCGATTGGTGAGGATTCGGCGAGTCTCTTCGGACATGGTCCGGAGGTCGTTGCCGGCGATCAGGGGCGCGGCGAGCATCGCCCACATCGAGAAGTGGCCCCGATCCTCACCCTCGCTCATGCCGTTGCCCACCTCCATCATGTCGGGATCGTTCCAGTGGCCAGGACCGGCGTGGATGCGTAAACCATCCTGCATGTCGAGGATGCGCAGAACGCCCCATGACGACCAGCTGCCGTGATCGACCTCGCAGTCCCAGCACGCCGTGATGTCGCCTGTGGTGCGCCAAAGGTGGCCGATTTCCCTGGCCCACTCCCAGGGTTGATTCGTTCCCCATTCGCACAGGCTGAACACGATCGGCCGGCCGGCTGCGGCGAGCGCCCTTCCCATGGTTTGATAGGCCCCTTCGGCGTTGAGACCCCCGGTGTTGCACCAGTCGTACTTGAGGTAATCGATTCCCCAGCGCGCGTAGGTGAGGGCGTCCTGATACTCGAAGCCGCGGCTCCCGGGGCGTCCGGCGCAGGTCTTCCAGCCGGCGTCGGAGTAGATGCCGAGCTTGAGGCCCTTCGAGTGCACGTAGTCGGCAAGAGCCTTCATTCCTGATGGAAACCGGTCCGGATCGGGCCTGATGAATCCGTTCTCGTCGCGGGTGCCGTGCCAGCAGTCGTCGATGTTGACGAAGAGGTAACCGGCATCGCGCATCCCGGAGGCGACCATGGCGTCTGCCGTTTCTCGGATCAGTAGCTCGTCCACGTCACAGCCGAAGTGGTTCCAGCTGTTCCAACCCATCGGCGGTGTCCGGGCGAGGTCCTCGAACTTCTGGGCGTGGGCGGTTCCCACGGCTGCCACGAGTACCGCACAGAGCAGGGAGATGACCCGATGCATCACTCGCCCTCCATCAACTTCAAGTTCCGTTCGATGAGCTCAATCCGTTGCTTGACGCACTCCGAGGATCGCAACGGATCAGGTGGCGTGTTCCTGCAGTAATCGACGAGCCGCTCTACCGAGGTCGTCGCCACGTGGCAGCGGGTGTCCGACGAGGCGTAATAGATGAAGAGCTGGCCGTCCTCGCGCGCAATCCAACCGCACGAGAACGCGACGTTCATCACGTCGCCGATGTACTCCCCGCCCCGAGGGGCAAGCAGGTATCCGCCGGGTTCGTGGATGACGCGCCACGGCTCGTCGAGATCGGTCATGAAAGCGTAGACCACATAGCGCAGTCCCGAAGCGGTGCCCCGTACGCCATGCGCCAGCTGCAGCCAGCCCGTACCGGTTTTGATGGGCGCCGGTCCGAGTCCGTTCTTCACCTCTGTAATCGTGTGGTATTTGCGGTCGTGAACAATGATCTCCTTGTCGATCGCTGCCTCCTCGATACTTTCGGAGAGGCCCCAGCCGATGCCGCCGCCAGATCCGGCTTCGATGAATCCGTCCTGCGGCCTGGTGTAAAAGGCGTATCGCCCGTCGACGAACTCCGGGTGGAGGACGACGTTTCGCTGCTGCGGCGATCGGGTCTCGAGGTCGGCCAGGCGCTCCCAGGTCACGAGATCCGCGGTGCGCGCGATGCCGCACTGGGCCACCGCCGAAGAGAGGTCGGCGCGGGGGGCATCAGGATCCTTGCGCTCGGTACAGAAGAGCCCATAGATGTGACCGTCCTCGTGCTGGATGAACCTCATGTCGTAGACATTGACGTCGGGATTCTCGGTCTCGGGCATGACGATCGGTCGGTCGAGAAAGCGAAAACCGTCGACTCCGGTCTCGCTCTCGGCCAATCCGAAGAAGCTCTTGCGATCGGCGCCCTCGACCCGCGCCATCAGGTAGAACTTCCCCTCGTGCTCGATGGCTCCCGGGTTGAACGCCGCGTTGACGCCAATTCGTTCCATGAAGTGCGGGTTCGTGGCCGGGTCCAGGTCGTAACGCCAGAACGGCGGTGCGTGCTCGGCGGTCAATACCGGGTGTCTCCACCGCTGGATGACCCCGTTCGTGTGCTCGATCGGCTGGTTGGGCCGCGTCACCAGCTCCTCGTAGTCGCGAAAGATCTGTTGCTTGCGCTCGTCAAACTCGTGCAGTTTCATGGTTCATCTCCGCGATCGCTGTCATCCAGGCGCCGCAACATCTCCAGGCACATGCGGACCGTATGGTATGGCCCCTTCCACTCGGAGACCTTGGGCTCGGTTTCGTCGATCGTCCCGTCGGCCCGCACTCGCCAGAACCACTCGCCACCGTCGCGGTCCACCTGGTATTGCTCGATGAACTGCCAAACCCGGGCGGAGGCGTCGGCGTAGGCGCTTTCGCCGGTGAGGGTGTACACGCACCAGAAACCTACGACGGCCTCGGCCTGGCACCACCAGTCGTGATCGGCATCGGTCACCGAGCCGTCGCATCCTTCATACGCGAGCCCGCCGTCGGCGAGAAGCCCCTCCGCCAGTGTCGAGCGTGCCAGTTCGATCGCCCACAGCTTGACGGTTTCCCCGAGCTCCTCGCCGCGGAGCACCGCCGCCGCCTCGGAGAGCAACCACGCAGACTCGATGTCGTGCCCGTAGGTCCGATTCTCCGACTGGAGGGTCCATGCCTCGTCGAAGAAGTGGTCGAGATGGAAGCCGCCTGCCTCACGGTGAATAATCTGCCTACCGAAGATGCCGATCAGCTCATCGAGGCGCATCACCACCCTGGGATCGATGATCGCGAGCACGAGGTTGGTGTAGGCCTCGAGCAGGTGGAGGTGGGTGTTCATCGACTTGGCCGCAATCATGTCCCTGTCCGAGAGCTGGAGATCTGGAGTTTCGGACCAGTCTGTGTCGCGGGCCTCGAGGTAACCCCCGAACTCCTGATCATGGGCGTGACCTTCCACGAGCTCGAAGAGCTCCAGAGCTGACTCCAATGCGGCAGACTCGCCGGTCGCGAGGTGAAACTCGCTCAAGGCGTAGATGCAGAATGCCTGGCCATAGGTCTTTTTGGTGCGATCGAGGGGCTTGCCCGAGGCGTCGATCCGCCAGAAGTATCCTCCGTGCTCGCGGTCGCGGAAGCGGGATTCGAGAATATCGAAGGCGCGTCGCGCGAGTTCGAGATCCCGCTGTTCGCCGAATCTGCGATAGAGGGCCGAAAAGGTCCACAGCAGTCTCGAGTTGAGAATCAGGCCGCGCGGCGCGCCATCACGCACAATGCCGTCCACCGCCATCTCGGCGATGAAGCCACCGCGTTCATGGTCGGGACTTCGCTCGCGCCAGAACGGGAGCAGATTGCCCTGCAGCTCCCTCTCGATTGCCTGGCGGAGTTCCTTAGCCTGCATTGCCTCAGTCTTCGAGCTGGTCGTACCAGTTCTTCTTGAGGAAGATCATCGTCACGACGACGATGACTGCAGTGATCGCGACCGGCCTCCACCGCATGAGCACGAAGTAGATGGGCAGCGCGACCAGCGCCGTCTGCCAGATCGTGCCGACCACCACATTAACCATGTCTCGCTTGAAGTTTATGTTGCACTTGAAGTCGGGGTCTTCGGCCTCCACCTCGCGACGGATCGGTCCCCAGAAGCCCCACGGCCTCACCGTGCGGTAGAAGGTCTTCAACGTCTCGCGATCGGTGGGTTTGGTCAGGTAGGTACCAGCAATGCACCCGACCAGCGAGATGCCCATGAGGTGCGGGAAGTAGAAGAGCGGAAGGACGTCGGGCCAGATTGCCGGAAAAATGAGGGCCGGTACGATGCCTGCCGCCATGCCCCAGAAGTAGCCGTGGCCGTTGAAGCGCCACCAATACCACTTGAGCACATTGGAAGAGAGGTAGGCCCCCCAGAGGGCCGAAACGATCCACTGCAGCATGTTGTTGACGTTCTTGGCGTAGAAGCCGAGAACGATGCTGACGACAACGATCAGCAATCCGCTGGCGTAATTGACGATCACCGTGCGCTTCTGTGACGCATTCGGGTCTATGTATTTGTGGTAGAGGTCGTTGACGACGTACGCCTGGGCCGCGTTGAGGGTGCCGGAGAAGGTCGATACGAAGGCCGCTGCGAGGCCCGCGAGCAGGAGCCCGGTGAAGCCGGCCGGCACGAACTCGTTGATCGCCGACGGCAGGATCTGCTCGAAATCGAGCTGCCCGCCCACAATGAGATCCAGGCGTTGGTAGAACAGCAGGCCGAGCACCACGAAGCCGGTGATCATCAGGTATCGTGATGGACTCAAGACGAGGCTCACGAAGCCACTCATCAACGCGCCTTCGCGTGGCGAGCGGGTGGCGAGGATTTTCTGCATGTCGTAGTTGGGCGCCGGGCCCGCGGCGCTGACCAGGATGCCCTTGAAAAGCATCATCATGAAGAAAATGGTGAACAGGCCGAACTGGTCGTCAACGATCTTCTGGTTGACCTCGGTAATGATCCCGGTCCAGTCGAGGTCAAGCTCCCAACCGAACCACGGACTCATCCACCCGTCGGGAACCGCGAGCGGCGTGTGAGCGAGCGCGGTCATGGCGATGGCCGCGACGACGATCGCCGAGATCGTCATGATGGTGAACTGCAGAACGTCGGCGAGCACGATCGAGCGCATGCCACCGAGGATCGTGTAGAGCACCGCCGCCAGAGTGAAGACGATGCCGTAGATGTGCGGCACGAACTCGGGGGCGACGTTGATGCCGATCAGGGGCTGGACGACCTCCCAGGGGAGGAAAATCTCGACGAACTTGCCGAGCCCGACGAAACCGTAGGCGAGGAAGCCGAGCCCACCAATGAGAGCGAATACGACCACAACCGTGTGCGACAGGCGGGCTCCGGTGCCGGTGCCGAATCGGGTCTCGATCCACTGCGCCCCGGTGGTGACATTCGAACGTCGCAACCACGCCGACAGGAAGACCATCAGGAAGATCTGGTTGAAGGTCGGCCACAGCCACGGCAGCCAGATGCTCTTGAGGCCGTATACGAAGCCGATTGTGACCAGCCACATGGTGCCGGAGATGTCGAACATGCCGGATGCGTTGGAAAGCCCGAGCATGTACCAGGGGATGTCCTTGCCGCCGAGCAGGTAGGATTCGACGCTCTTGGCGGCTTTCCGCCGCATCGCGAATCCGATTGCGGTCACCGCCACCAAATAGAAGACGATGATGCCCAGGTCGAGGCTGGTCAAACCGAGTTGTCCCATAGTCCCCCCAAAAACACTGTCAGCCTACACGAAACGAAAGGCTCGGGGCTTGTGGCGTGGGGCATGGAGAAGGAACTCCACGGCCTCGATATCAGGCCCCAGGCCTCAAGCCCCAAGCCTTTCCGGTTACGGAGACTGGCTGCTACTTCTTCCCCTGCATATACGCCTTGAAAAACGCCCCCTGCGTTGTCGGTGTGTAGTTCCAGTCTGAAATCAGCTGCGGCGGCCAGTCGGGGTCAAAGCACCAGGCGGTCCAGGAGATGCCCTTCTTCTCGAAGTAGCTGAGGATTCTCCGACCGTACTCTTCGTCAGCGATGACGGGGTTGTGCGAACCCGGCAGGTCGGCCGCCATGAAGCCGATCTCGGCCGCCATCAACGGGTAGGTGTCGGCGACATAACCGAAGTCCTTTTCCCAGTTCTTCTCCCACGGCTGCGGCGCTTTCATCGGGTAGGGATGGCTGACGTAGCCGATGCCCTGGTAGTCGATGGGATTCGTGCCGACGTTGTGGAGCTCGTAGGCCCAGTTGAAACCGGCCACCAATGGAATCACCTTGCTGTCGTGGGCAAAGATGATGCCGATCATCTGCTCGACGATCACCTTCCACTCGGCCCAGCTGATCTTGCCAAGCTGGCCGTTGTAGGTGGTGGGCTCGTTGAAGAGCTCGTAGAAGGCGACTGCCGGAAGGTTTGCGTAACGGAACGATACATCGCGCCAGAAATTATAGGTTTCCTGCCGGGTGGTGTAGTGCATGGGGTGCTGGAAGACTTCGGTGGAGAGATTGCCGATGCCGTGCCACTCGATGTTGAGGTAGAGACCGAGCTCGGAGGCCCAGGTGACCGCCTGATCGAGTAGCTTGAAGTACTCGACCTTGCCACGCCCCTTCCAGGCGACCGGGTGCACCGGTACGCGGACGAGGTTCGCCCCCCAGTCCTTGATGATCTCGAAGTGGGCCCTGTTCCAGTGGCCGTTCTTTTCCAGTTTGTCCGGATCGGAGATGTTGACCCCGCGAAAGATCCTGGTGTTACCGTCCTCGTCAACGAAGCGGTTGCCCTCGACGTGAATGAACTGTAGCGAGGTTTCGATCTTCGATGCATCGAAGGGCTCAGGGTAGGGGACGTCCCACCACTCCCCGCTGTCGCCCTCCTTCACCTCGCCCGCAAACACCAGCGAACACGTCGTCACGAGGGCCGCGCAGATGACTGCGGATACCCGAAGTTTCCTATTCATAATCCTCTCCTCTTCTCATCTGACCCTTTTCTCCTCTTCTTAATGTTCTTCCGCTACCGCCGCCACCTCCTTCTCCTGACACCCCTCTGCCGTCAGGCTCGCCGGCAACGAGACTGCGCACACCAGGTCTACAATCGGATCGACGACCATGAGTTCTGTCTGACCGTGTGACTGTCTTGCAGCATCCAGATCTTCAAGCCGAAGATCGAGCCAGTCACCGTCTGCGGCGGATTGCGAAATCGCCAGGTCGAGCGCCTCGAGACCGATGGCGGAGACCGTAGAGAGGGCGATCGACATCGCTTCGATCTCCGCTAATGCCGGCGAAGTCCTGATGATCTCTTCCAGGAGGGCATGGTTGTCGCTCCAGGTGACGAGGGTCGACCGCACCTGTTCGCGGTCGACTTCATCCGAGAAATCGGACTCGATCAGGCGCTCGACCGCCCAGCCGAACTCGCGCGCCGGTCCGGCGTCGGGCCACGCGGCGTCGACCATTCGGGTGAGAGGAGAGAACTGGGTGTGTTTTCGCAGGCGGCCGCGGTTGTACACCTTGACCGGTTCGATGGCGCCGAGCAGGGTCTCGAGTGCGTCGATTTCTCTGCACTGGCAGAGACGGCGCAGCATCATCGGGCGGTTGCGCTCGTGCTGCAGCCCGAGCTCCTCGAGCATCAGGCTGATCCGG
Source organism: Acidobacteriota bacterium (assembly GCA_022340665.1). Lineage (NCBI taxonomy): Bacteria > Pseudomonadati > Acidobacteriota > Acidobacteriota bacterium. The sequence goes on from JAJDNM010000073.1 coordinate 10,870, forward strand.
TCCAGACGCCGATACATGTCCTCGAGATCGATGACTCGGACGGGCGACCAGAAACGCTCGGCGATGGCGGCGGTCCGAGGCCAGATGCGAGAGTCGACGGTTTCGGGCGAAACGTACTCCGCCCACATGGTGGCCTCACCGCCGAGGATCCGGTCGGCCTCCTCCGGTGCGAGCGGCGAGTTCGCCGGCAGCGGGTCATTCAGGTAGTGTGCATCGGTGGGGTGGATGAGGTCGATGTAGTAGCCGTTGGAGAGGATCCCCATGTAGCCGAGACGCGCGGCCTCGAAGAGCGATTCGCGCCCGCGCCAGGACTGGATCACGATGTTCTTCGGCAGTCCCTCCTGGAAAATCTCGTCCCACCCGATCATTCTCTTGCCGTGCCGGGTCAGGATCTCGAGCACCCGTTCGTTGAAGTAGCGTTGGAGGTCGAGAGGCTTGCCATATCCCTTTTCCTCCATAAACGCGACGATCTCGGGGTTGGCCAGCCATTGCTTGCCGTTGTTTTCGTCTCCACCTATGTGAATGAACTCGTCGTCGAAGAGTTTGGCCATCTCGGCGAAGAAAACGTCGAGAAATTCGTAGGTCGTTTCGATGATCGGATTCACGGTGGGGTCGAATATTCCCCAGCTCCGTTCGATCTCGTAGGGCCCGGGTGCACTTGCC
>JAJDNM010000074.1 GCA_022340665.1 Acidobacteriota bacterium
CCGAGTGACGGTTTCTGCCTGCGGCGCTCAGAATCAGCGTCAGCGCCATCACGAGAATGGCGGCAAGGGGCCATCGATACCACGGGAGAACGCCCCCGAGGAGGGCTGCAACCTCTGCCGCCCTCGGGCCCCATCTGCGTGCCGCCATCCAGGGCAGCGCCGCCGCGAGCACAACGGTCAGCGCCAGCGGCAAGGCCTCGACACCGCTCAACCCGAGCCCGGTCGCCGCTCGCGCGGCCAGCCCCAGGAAGATCGCGAACAGGGGCTGTCGACGACCCGGTACTCGGCCCCAAGACGTGGCTGCCACCGCCCAGATCGCAAGCAGCAGCAACGGCGGCAGGACCATGCGCCGCATGAGTCCGGACCCGACCATAGTGATTGCGAAGGCTACAGGCACCAGCGATGCTTCGGCCAGGCGTCTGCGCGTACTGCCAGAGGCCCACCAGCCGCTGGGTAGGAAGGCCAGCGCGACCGAGATTGACACCAACACCGCCTCCGGCCAGGAAACGGCGTCCAGCATGCCCAGGACCGCAGCCAGTGCGGCGAACGCCACGGGTGTGACCCAGGCCGTTACCCGCACCTGATCCTCCACGAGGCGTTGGCCGGATTTCGCAACATCCCCGGGAGTATACCGGTGGGTATGGAGGACAAGAAATACACGGCCGCGAACCTGACCCGCCATCCCGATCGCAACTGGCACGCCTCGGCGGCTTGTGCCAAGATGACGCCGTGAAACACGAAGGCGCCTATTCGGTGGTCATCGTCACCTGCAACCACGCAGAAACCCTGGGCGCCTGCCTGGACGCGGTCGAGCGCCTCGAGCCGGCACCGGTGAAGCTGGTGGTGGTGGACAACGCCTCGGCGGACAACTCGGCCGACATCGCCGCCTCGTTTGCCGGCAAGCCCACCACGGAAGTGCTGCGCGAGAAGGAAAACACAGGATTCGCAGCCGCCGCCAACCGCGGAATCTCCACCACCTCCGAACCCTGGGTCCTGCTCCTCAATCCGGATTGCGCGCCGAGCCCCGACCTCCCCCGATGTCTCCTCGCCGCCGCCGCAGGCGGGCCGGAGACGGAAAGAATCGGCTCCCTCAGCCCGAAGCTCCTGCGCGGTGAAGGTCCGAATCTGGAGCCACAGCCAGTGATCGACGCAGCAGGCATGCTCGTGACCTGCTCGGGCCGCCATTTCGACCGAGGTTCCGGCGCTCCCGACGAGGGTTCGTGCGATCGTCCGGCCTGGGTCTTCGGAGGAACCGCCGCAGCCATTCTCTATCGGCGGGCGGCGCTCGACGATGTCGCCTACCCGGGTCAGGAGTACTTCGCCGAACCATTCTTCGCCTACCGTGAGGACGCTGAGCTCGCCTGGCGCCTCCAACTCCGTGACTGGCGATGCCTCTACGCGCCGTCGGCCACAGCTGCCCACCGCCGCGGCTTCCGGCCCGAAGAGGGGCGCGCCGGCCATCGGGAGATCAACCGGTTCTCGGTGCGAAATCGCTTCCTTTTGCGCCGGCACTGCGCGGACCTCGCCTGGCATGTACATTGTTTCCCCGGGTGGCTGTTGCGCGACATGCTGGTGATCGGAGCGTGTCTCACGGTCGAGCGGTCATCCCTGCCCGGCCTGATCGATGTCTGGCGCCTGCGTCGAGATTCGAAGCGTCGGAGGAGCTGGGTCCTCGGGCGGCGCACGGTTCCGACCCGACGGATCAACGCGTGGTTCCGTAGACGGGGAAGGGTGGAGGAGGTCGAAGAAGCTTGAAACTCGCGATCATCGGCACCCGCGGAGTGCCCGCGAATTACGGCGGATTCGAAACCTTCGCCGAAGAACTGGGGGCGCGTCTCGCAGACCGTGGCCATCGGGTCACGGTCTACGGTCGACACGGCTTCATCGATCCCGCACTCGAGGAGTACAGGGGAATGCAGCTGGTGGTTCTGCCGGCACTGCGGAGCAAACACCTGGAAACGGTTTCCCACACCTTCCTATCGGCACTTCACGCCGCCCGCAGAGGATTCGACGCCGTTCTGATGTGCAACGCTGCCAACGCCCCGTTCGTCCGTATCCTGCAGATGGCGGGCGTGCCCGTAGCCCTCAACGTCGACGGGCTCGAGCGCAAGCGTCGCAAGTGGGGCCGGGCGGGCCGCAGCTACTACCGCCTCGGAGAGTATCTTTCTGCGCGTCTTCCCAACGCTCTGATCACCGATGCCGAGGTCATTCAACGGTATTACCGACGCGCCTACAATGCCTCCTCCGAAATGATCGTCTATGGAGGCGACCTCGAACCGCCCGGCGGTACCGACATCCTCACCGAGCTCGGCCTCGAGCCCGGCGAATATCTCCTCTACGTATCGCGCTTCGAGCCCGAGAACAATCCGGACCGCGTGGCCGAAGCCTATCGAAAGGTCAATGGCTTGCGACCCATGGTCATGGTCGGCGGCGCGCCCTACGCACGTGGCCTGACCCGTCGGGTCGCCGACATTGCCGACCAGCGTGTCGTCCTGCCCGGCCCGATCTACGGCGAAGGATACCGGCAGCTGCTTTTCAACTGTCGTGCCTATGTTCACGCCACTGAAGTCGGCGGTACCCATCCGGCCCTGGTCGAGGCGATGGGAGCCGGACGACCGGTGCTGTACTATGACACGCCCGAGAATCGGGAGGTGGCTGATGACGTCGGTCGTCGTTTCCGCTTCGAAGGCGAAAACCGTCTCGAGACAGTCATCACCGACGTGATCGATGACCGCCGGCAGCTGGAGGAAATGGGACTGCGGTCGAGGCGTCGGGTCGAGGAGCGGTACCTGTGGTCGGACGTCGCCGACCGGTACGAAGAGGTTCTGGAGGCGCTGTGCTGAAGGAGAGAGCGAAGGTCGTTGCTTACTGGGTGTGGACCGCGGACCTTGTCCTCACCACGGCGGCGTTCTTGCTCGCGTGGTGGCTTCGCTCCCACGTTGCGCCACAGATCGCGCCCTCGCTGTTCCCGACCGAGCTCTACCCACTCTCGCGCTACCTCGGACTGTTGCCGCTGGTCCTCGCCATCTGGACCCTGCTGCTGGTGACCCGCGAGGCCTACACATCGCGTCGTACCGTTTCTCTCGCCTCCGAAATCTGGCAGGTGGTGCAGGTGGTCGGAGCCGGCACCCTGGTGCTCGCCGCAGCGGGGTGGCTGCTTCGACTCGACTTCGTTTCTCGGCCGTTCCTGATTCTGTTCGCCTCTCTCGATCTCGTGTTCCTGATCGGCGAGAAGTTGGTGCTCCGCCTGGCAGCGAGGCGCGTCCGCAAGCGTGGCTACAACTATCGGACACTGCTGATTGTGGGCATCAACCCGCGTGCCGAGGAAGTCGCGCGAATCGTCGCCGAACACCCCCACTGGGGTCTGCAGCTGGTCGGGTTCGTCGCTCCGAACGGCGAACACAGTGACGAGGTTGCCGACTTGCCGGTTCTCGGCGGGGCCGATGACCTTCCGCAGATTCTCCAGGAAGAGGTCGTCGACGAGGTGATATTCGTGCTCTCGCGCCGCCAGCTCGAGGAGTTCGAGGAGAGCTTTCTCCTCTGCTCGGAACTCGGAATCCGCGCCCGGGTGGCCCTCTACTTCCCGCACATGAAGTCAAGGGTGGTGCTCGAAGAGCTCGAGGGAATTCCGCTCCTGACCTTCACCAACACTCCGGGCGCGCCCTTCCCGATGTTTCTCAAGCGCCTCCAGGACCTCGCGGCATCGACGCTCGGCATCGTGCTGACCGCGCCTCTGGTCCCGATCATCGCCGCCGCTATCAAGCTCGGCTCGCCCGGGCCGATCTTCTACTCGCAGACCCGCTGTGGCCTCAACGGCCGTCGTTTCAAGCTCCGCAAGTTTCGCACCATGTACGAAGGATCTGACAGCCGTCTCGACGAGGTCGCCCACCTCAACGAGGTCGACGGCCCGGCGTTCAAGGCCCGACACGATCCCAGGATCACACCGGTGGGCAGGGTGCTGCGGAGGATGTCCCTCGATGAGCTGCCTCAGCTCTACAACGTCTTCAAGGGAGACATGTCATTGGTAGGTCCACGACCTCCGCTCCCGGAAGAGGTCGAACGATACGAGCGCTGGCAACGACGGCGGCTGTCGATGAAACCCGGAATCACCGGACTGTGGCAGGTATCGGGCCGTGCGAACCTCGATGACTTCAACCGCTGGATCGCGCTCGATCTCGCCTACATCGACCAGTGGTCGCCGTGGCTCGACCTGAAAATCCTGCTCAAGACAATTCCAGCGGTCCTGTCAACTCGAGGAGCAGCCTGAAGAGCCATCTTTGAATGTTGATCTCCCAGTCGCCCGCCGGTCGTACCGGGGGGTGGGCGGGAAATCCGAAATTCGAAATTCGAAATTCGAAATTCGGCTCATTCGTCCTTCTCGAGGGCTTCGAGTTGCGCGGGGCTGAGGAAGAGCTTGGGGTCCCACGGTCCGTGAATCGAGGCCTTGATCGTTGTGACGCGTGAGTGGCCGCTCTCCTCCCCCCGCGCGTTGATGCCAACCGCCAGGATGCGTTCCGGCACCTTGGCACCCCCGATTTCCTGGTAATCAAGGACTCGGTACCGCGTGCCCACGGGTGACACCTTGCGGAACTCGGGCGAGGGAAAGAACTCGATCGTGATGAGAGAAGCGTCTTGCTGGTCCACAACCATCAGCCAGGAGGTCGTCAGCACCGGCGAGTTGAAGAACCCCTTGGCGAAGGGCAACGCGACTGCCCAGACCTGTCGGCCGTTGAGTGTCGCCTCACGGTATTCGCTCGCCCGTACCCCCTCCATCCTGAGGCTGTGGGGCAGGAGTAGAGGAAACAGGGTTTGGTTGAGGGCCCGTTCCGCTCGAATCGTGGTCTGCGGGCGATCGTCCATGACGCCTGCCGTGGTTGACCAACCTCCTCCCCCGTGATGAGCGACGACGAGCTCGCCCGGATAGTTGATCCGCTGATTCTCGAGGTTCGTGGTGTCGATGTAGGCGGTGAAATGCTCTTTCGAGCTCGTGCCGTCATTCCGGATCTCCTCTTGCGTGACCTCGAGTTTGAGCACGCCGATCTTCGCAAACGCCTCGCCGCCGGCGGCGGCGACAACACGCTCGATGATCTCGTTCGGCTCTATCGAATCTTCCGCCATCGTCGGGGCGGCGACGATGATCAGGGACAGCAAAAGGCTGAGTACATGACGAATCATTGGATTCTCCTTGATGAATGCCGTTGTGGCGCAAGCCCGGCCTTCACGGATTATAAAGCAACGACCGTGCCAGCCGACGCAAACGGCCGGGGGTGATGTCCGCCCCCGGCCGGTCTTTCGTCAATCTTCGCGCTACCGCGCCGGACCGAAGAATTTGAGCTGCGCCGGAATGAAGATCGAATCCTGGGTGCGGTTGTCGATTTCGGTCGCGTAGACCGCCACCGCGCCGCCGCTGACGGCCTCGATCATGAGCGAGCCGGTCATGTCGTTCTGGCTCAGGCCTAGCTTCTTGAAAACGTCGAACTGGCGTAGCTTTCCGGGCGCGATGGTCGTTTCGTACGGCTCGGCGGCCTGAACGCCGTCGACGTCGTACATCGTGATTCGCACCGTGGTCCAACCGCCACGGTCGGTGTTGAGTACCCCGACGTTGGTCCGGTAGCCGACGCTCTGGTCCGAGGAGTTCGAGATTCCGGCGATGTACCCGGTCTCACCCGGCTGCAGCAGATCCTTGCTGCCGAACGCACGCAGGTTGAGGCCGAAGGTCCCGCCGGATGGGTCGAGGTTATAGGTCCGGGCCGCCACCTGAGGTGCCGGGCCGCCGTCGCCGGACAGTACGATGTATCCACGGGTTTCCGACAGCCCGAGCTCGTCCGACACGATGTCGAGATACTGCTTCGTTCGTTGCACGTTGAGGGTCGGCCATTCGAAGCCGTAGGAATCGCTCGGATTGTCTCCAACCACGAACTCGGCCTCGCCGGGGAGCCAGTCACCAGTGGGGTTGTAGAGCCACAGATCCGTACGCCATTGGGAGTCGTTCACCCCCGACAAGCTGGCGACGCCAGCCAGCCATATCGTCTCCTCATCGAAGAAGTTCGACAGGTAGAGCACCGAGTCACCGGTGATGTTGTCGACCACCGTCGCAAAGGCCTGGACATCGAGCCCGTCGATCTCGGCCCGTATCGAGAACGGCGCCAGGTCGCCGGACACGCTCAGCCACTCGGCTACCGCGTTGATCTGCTTGGAGCTCTGGCCTCGCACCTTGACGCTGCGCGTGTTGCCGACCGGTTCGCCGGTCTTGTCATAGGCTGTGAGAGGAACCCAGACGTCCTCGTCAGAATAGTTCACGAGGCGCAGATTGGTGCGGTAGCTCTGGTCATGGACGAGGCCGGTGAGATCGAGGAACTCGAGCCCGACCCGCTTGACCGGCAGCGCCGGCACGAAGAGACCGAGGCTGCCCTCCGGCGTGTCGTTAAAGGTGCGCGATACCGAGAGCACCTTGCAGCCGCTGTCACTCTTCGACTCGATACGTACCGAGCCCGATGCCGGATCCTCGCCGAGGCCGGGGATGGCCTCGTTAATGTGGCCGAAGACCCGTGTCTCGTTCGGGAGAAGCGCGAACTCTCTGAACACCAGCTCCGCACCTGCGTTGTTGACGTTTTCCGGCAGGTACTCGATGCGCACGTCGAGGTCTTCGTCGCACGGGTTGTAGAAACGAAGGTCAGTCTCCCAGTTGGTGTCGTTCGCACCCGCCACCCGGCTGACTGCGGCGCCGACCACGAAGTCCTCTACCGGCGCCTCCGCAACCATGATGTAGTCAACTGCCGTATCGGAGCCATAGCAGTTCGAGGCAACCAGGCTGACCCGGTACCGGCCCGGAAGGGCAAAGACGTGGCTGAAGCTCGGCTCGTTGCCACTTCCGACGTCCTCGTCGACCGGATTCCCCTCCTCGTCCTCGACCCGCGTCACGGTCCACTGCCAGGCCGTGGGCGCGATATCACCCTTGTCGGCCGTCTGGGTCACCTTGAAGGACCTGTTTTCCACGTAGATATAGGCCGATCTTTCATTCGTTCCGGGGTTGACGTCAACCGTGTAATAGACGGTTCCCGAACCCGTGCCCTCTCCCGAATCGAGAGTGACCCAGGTTGACGGCGTGGTCGCGGTCCAGTCGCACCCGGTCGTCGTGACGACCGAAAACTCACCGCTCCCACCCGAGGGAGTGAAGGTCTCCCTGGTCGGGCTCAGCGTGTAGCTACAACCGCCACCGCCACTGTCGCACGATCCGCTGTTGGCGACAGTCACCGTGAACGGTCCGGCTGCGTCCGTACCGCCGCCCTCGAGCTCGAGGGAAACGCTGACAGACTTCTCGCCGCCGGAGGCGAAGGAGAAGCTGGCCGCTGTACAGTTGTCGAATAGGCTGGGCTCACACACGTAGGTCGCAGAGGCACCGTCGCAACCGGTCTCCCCGAAGTCCCAGGTAGCCTTCGCGATAGTGCCGACAAAGCCGGTCAGGGTGAAGGCGATGTTTTCGCCGATTTCCGG
>JAJDNM010000075.1 GCA_022340665.1 Acidobacteriota bacterium
ACGGTCTTCTCGGCCCGTTCCTGGCGGTGGTTCGCCCGGTCGCGGCGCTGGTGACCGGAATTTTCGGTGGCGGTCTCGTGCAGGCATTCAACAACGGGACCGGCGCCACCAGCCAGGGGCAGACGCTCGACAAGTCGGGCCCGAGCTGTTCCTCGTCCTGCTGTGACGAAGGAGCGGAGGAACGACCGACGATCATTCAGGCTGCGCATTACGGCCTTGTTGTTTTGCCGAGAGACATCGGCAAGGCGCTGATTCTTGGGGTGGCCGTCTCGGGGTTGATCGCTACATTCGTCGAGCCGCGGGCCTTGGAGTCGTACCTCGGAGGCGGCCTGCTGCCGATGCTGGCGGCGATGGCGATCGGGATTCCGCTTTACGTTTGCGCCACCGCATCGACCCCGATCGCCCTCGGCCTGATTCACGCCGGATTGTCGCCGGGAGCGGCACTCGTTTTCCTGATATCCGGTCCTGCAACCAACTCAGCCGCGTTGACCACTCTGTGGAAGGTGCTCGGCCGTCGCACGGCAATCCTCTACCTGGCGACGGTGGCGGTGGCTTCGCTGGTCACCGGGATGGCGGTCGACGGCTTGATCGGCACCGGTGCCCTGCCGGAATCCGCTCTCGTTCCGGCGGCAGCCTCGATGGCGGAGGCTGGAGCCCACGTACACGGTGAAATCGGGGGAGTGATGTCCTGGTTCGAGACCGCCTGTGCGCTGCTGCTGCTGGTGGTGCTGGTCAACGCCCTCCGACCTCGGCGACGTCCGGAAGGAGCCGAAGCGATGAATGAAGACCACGAGCAGATGCTGACACTCGATATCACCGGCATGCGGTGCAACGGGTGCGTGCAGAGTGTGCAGAGGGCCCTCTCGGAGATCGCCGGCGTCACTAATGCCGAAGTGAGACTGGATGAAGGCACAGCGCGGGTCCGTGGCAACGGTTTCTCGGTCAAGGAACTCATCGACGCGGTGACCTCGCTCGGCTTCGAAGCGAAAGCCTGACATTGGAGATTTTCCACCGGCAGGAGTAGTCTTTTCGGGATGCCCACGAGTGTAAAGCGTCGGGTTGTGGTGGTCGACGACTCCAGAATCCAGTGCGCCGTCTGGCGCAAGTTGCTTGAGGAGCGTTACGGCGACAAGATCGCGGTCGAGACCTACATCGACCCCGAAGAAGCGGTCCTCGGCATGGCACCGGACATCCACCTCTTGTTGCTCGATTGGGAAATGCCGGAGCTGGATGGCAAGGAGGTCTGCACCGCCGCGCACGAGGCGGGTGTCGACCTCAAGAGGGTGATCATCACCTCGAGCCACCCGGCTGACCGGCTGCACGAGGAGTTTGATGACTCCGGCTGCCTGGCGGTAATCGAAAAAACCGAGCCGGAGCAGCAGGCGGCGTTTCTGATGATCCTCGATTCGATCATGCGGCGGTAGAACCTCCCACCCACCCACCCGATACTGGATGCTAGATCCTGGATCCTCCCGACTGCTTATGACAATTCAGCTTCGCGGTTCATCTATTCGATGCATCCAGAATCCAGCATCCAGAATCCAGCATCCAACATCCACCATCGGGAACTTTTCCGATCAGGTGTGCGTATCTTCAATCAGGAGGACCGAAAGATGCTCGAAGTGCTGTCGATACTGACGCTGGTTTTTGTCGGCGCGATCGTGGTGGGTGTGATCGCCCTGCTCGCCGGGCTGGTCAAAATCGTCTTCAAGCTCGCCCTGCTGCCGATCGTGCTCGGCCTCAAGGCGCTGGTCTTCATCATCGGCTTCATCATCGCCCTGGTCGTGCTCGGACCTGTGGTCCTCGTCCTCGGCCTCGTGCTGCTGATACCGCTCCTGATTCTTGGCGGCATTATCTGGGCCGGCGTCGCGATCGTCACCTAGTCAATTTTGAGTTTTGAGTTATGAGTTTTGAGTTCCCACCCGATCCCCGTCGGGCCGGGGGTCGGAGAAGGAAACTCAAAACTCAAAATTGAGAATTCAAAATTCGCTGATTGGCCGCAGGCAGATCAGCGGAGCTTCATCCACAGGTATGCAAATTCGAGGGCGTCGGTGTAGGCGCGGGCGTTGAGGTTCGCACCGGCGCCGTGCCCTCCCTCGGTGTTCTCGTAGTAGTAGACCTTGTGACCCATTTCGTCCATCCTGGCCACCATCTTGCGAGCGTGCGCCGGGTGGACACGATCGTCGCGGGTGTTTGTCCAGAAGAAGACTTCCGGGTAATCGGCGTCGGGATCGAGATTCTGGTACGGCGACCAGTGTTTCATGAACTCCCAGTCGTCGGTGTCCGGGTTGCCGTACTCGGCCATCCAGCTCGCACCGGCGAGCAGTTTGTTGTACCGCTTCATGTCGAGTAGAGGTACGGCGCAGACAACCGCGTTGAAGAGATCCGGCCGCTGAACGAAGGAGCCTCCGACCAGCAGGCCGCCCTGCGAACCACCCAGAATTCCAAGGTGCTTGGGAGAGGTGATTTTGCGTGCGATGAGGTCCTCTGCGACGGCGGTGAAGTCGTCGAAGTTGTTCTGGTGCTTTTCTCTCATCGATCCTTGGTGCCACTTGGGTCCGAACTCCCCGCCACCGCGGATGTTGGCGAGGGCATACACACCACCGCGCGCAACCCAGGAGGTACCAACGGTGCCGGAGTAACGCGGAAGGCGTGGGATCTCGAAGCCACCGTAGCCGGTGAGCAGGGTCGGATTTGCACCGTCGGCCTCGAAGCCCTTCGGCATGACAACGAAGTACGGAATCATGGTGCCGTCTTTGGACCGTGCCTCGTACTGGACGACCGTCATTCCGGTGGCGTCGAACCAGGCGGGAGACGTTTTGACCTTTTCGGTTTTTCCGTTGGCATCCGCCAAGTAGAGGCTCGATGGTGTGACGAAGTCGGTGTACGTGAAGAAGAAATCGTCGGATTCATCGGAGAAGTAGCCACCGCGGCCGAGGTTGACGGTGCCGATGCCGGGCAGCTCGATCTCCTCCTTCGCCCAGCCATCTTCTCCCGGCGTGAGCCGGTAGAGGCGCCCGCGGACGTTGTCGAGTGTCGTGTAGACGAGGTGGTTCCGGGTCGAACGGACCTGATTCAGGGAGATCCGCTCTTCGGGCTCGAAGAGCAATTGGAATTTTCTACAGCCTTGGAGGAAATCATCGAGATCGATTGTCATCAGGCTTCCCTGCTCATAATTTGTCCCGCCGACTTCCCAGTCTGTGCGCAGCGAAACGAGCAGGTGGTCCTTGAAGAACCCGTGCAGGTTCGCATCTTCGGGGAGGTCCAGCTTGACCAGGCGACCGCCGAGTATGAGATATGTGGTTTCACGGAAGAACTCCGGTACCAAGGTGACCATGTCGTAGCGCCCCTCCGGTGTGTGATTCGAAGAGGCGATGGCGAAGACGTCGTCGACCGAGCTCTCGAAGACGGTCGTCGCTTCCTCCAGCGGAGTATCCCGTTTCCACTCCTTGGCGATTCGCGGGTAGCCCGATTTGTTGAGCGAACCCTCGCCGAAGTCGGTTGCGACCCACAGCGTGTTTTCGTCCTTCCAGCCGATCCTGTGCTTCGCCTCCGGAAGTGTGAAACCGTCCTTGACGAATTTTTTGCCGACCGTGTCGAACTCCCGTTCTACGGTGGCATCCGCTCCGCCGCGCGACAGGCTGATCATGCAGTGCTGGTATATGGGCGGCAGGCAATCTGCGCCCTTCCACACCCAATTCTCGTTCTCGGCCTCCGCCAGAGCATCGACATCGAGAACGATTTCCCATGCGGGATCCTCCGTGACGTACTCGTCGAGGGTCGCACGGCGCCAGATGCCGCGCACGTGGTCGGCATCCTGACGAAAGTTGTAGATCCAGTCGCCGCGAATTGCGGGCTGTGGAATTCGGTCGCGCGAGTTGTAGATCTCGAGCAGCTTGGTATGAATCTCGGCGAACTCGGGTACCGCCTCGATGACGGCGGTATCGGCTTCCGCTCGCGCCTTGGCCCACGCGAGGGCCTTCTGGTTCTCGACCTCCTCCATCCAGAGGTAGGGGTCCTCGTCGGCGGCGATGCAGAGTGTCGCGGCGAAGAGGGCGACGAGGATCGTGAGTGTTGTCCGGTTGCGCATGGTCATTCTCCTTCCTGAGATGCATACGGCAACAAGGGCCATAGGTTGAGCATGGTAGCAGAGGGAGGTTTTGAGTCTTGAGTTGAACCGCATCAACGTACCCCGGGGGGTTGGGCGGGAACTCAAAATTCAAAATTCAAAACTCAAAATTGCGCGACGGTGGCAGGCTCGTTCGGATTCTGTTATCAACATGACGGGAGACATTCGATGAATAACTTGGAATCGTCGCGCAGGGTGGTCGTCATCGACGGCTGCCGCACACCTTTCTGCAGGTCGGGAACGGCATTCACCGATCTTCGATCGTACGATCTCGGGCGAATGGCCGTGTCCGGTCTGATCCACCGGACCGGTATCGCACCGGAAGAGGTGGACCTGCTGGTCATGGGAACGGTGATCGCCGACCCGGCGACCTCGAACCTCGGCCGCGAGGTTGTGCTGGGCTCGCAGCTCCCCGACAGCTGCCCCGCCTTCACGGTCTCGGTCGCCTGTGTTTCGTCGCTGCAGTCCTTCCTCGACTGTGCGCGGGCGGTCCAGGTCGGCGATGCCGAGGTCGCGATCGCAGCGGGTGCCGAGACGCTCTCCGATGCACCGATTCGCTATCGCCGGAGCGTTCGCAAGCGCCTCATCGCGGCGCAGAAGGCGCGCGGCCCGGGTGATTACCTGAAGCTGCTCAGGGGCCTCGGTCCGATGGACCTGCTGCCCGAACCGGTGGCTCTGGCCGAGTTCTCTACCGGCGAGGTGATGGGTGAGAACTGTGAACGGCTGGCCAAGCGAATGGGCATCACCCGCGAGGCGCAGGACGAATACGCGATGATGTCCCACCACCGTGCGGCTGCCGCCACTGCCGACGGTCGGCTGGCGCGCCAGATCGTGCCCGCCTACCCTCCGCCCCGTTACCGGGCGGTCAACGCCGACAACGGCGTACGGCCCGATACGTCGGTAGAGAAACTGGCCAAGCTCAAGCCTGCCTTCGACCGGAAGTTCGGCACCGTCACCGCCGGCAACTCCTCCTACCTCACGGACGGTGGCTCGGCGGTGCTGCTGGCTTCCGAATCGGCGGCCGAGCACCTCGGCCTCGAACCGATCGCAGCCCTCAAGAGCTCGGCGATCGCCGCCCTCGATCCGCTGGAGGAGCTCCTGCTGGGGCCGGCGATGACGGTGCCAATGGCCCTTGATCGAGCCGGTCTCGAGCTCGACGAGGTCGAAGTGATCGAGCTCCATGAGGCATTTGCGGCCCAGGTCTTGGCCGTGCTGCAGGTGCTCGATGACGAGGAGTTCTGCCGCGAGCGCCTGGGCCGGGACAAGGCGGTCGGAGCGATCGACCGTGATCGGCTCAACGCCTGGGGCGGCTCGGCCTCTCTCGGCCATCCCTTCGGCGCCACCGGCGCCCGCTTGATCACCAACTGCTGCCACCGCCTCGAGGCGGAGGAAGCACGCTACGGGTTGGTGGCTGCGTGTGCGGCAGGCGCCATCGGCATCGGCCTGGTCTTCGAGCGGCTCGGTGGGAGGGGGTGAGCGATGGGCATGATTGAAGTCGAACGCAGACCCGACGGTGTGGCGATCGTCGTCCTCGATCATCCGACCAAGCCGGTCAACACGCTCTCACCGGCGGTCGTTGAAGAGTTCAACACAAAAGTGGCGCCACTGCTCGACGAGGACGATGTCCGGGCGATGGTCGTGGTCTCGGCCAAGCCGGATACCTTCATCGCCGGCGCGGATCTCGAGGTCATTGAAGGCCTCGGTGAAGCCGAGATCAGCGCGCTGTCGCGCGAGGGAAACGCCCTCCTCGAAAAGATCTTCACCTCCAAGAAACCGGTGGTGGCCGCGGTCCACGGAGCTGCCCTCGGTGGAGGGCTCGAGGTCGCGCTTGCGTGTCACTACATCCTCGCGACCGACGATCCGAAGACTGTCCTGGCCCAGTCCGAGGTGATGCTCGGACTGCTGCCGGCGGGGGGTGGCACCCAGCGGCTGGTCGAGCGGGTGGGTCTGGTGGCCGCGCTGCCGATGCTGCTGACCGGCAAGCGTGTGCGCGCGAGGCGCGCGAAGAAGATGGGTCTCGTCGACGCCATCACCACGCCGGGCGGAATCGCCGAGACCGGCGCCCGCGCCGCGCTGGCGCTGGCTGACGGCTCTCTACGGCGCCGACCCCGAAAGAAGAACCTGATGGACAGAGTGGCGTCGGTCGCACCCGGTCGTGCATTCATTCTGCGCAAGGCGCGCGAGCAGGTGGAGCGGCGCACCCGCGGCCTCTACCCGGCGCCTCCGGCGATCCTCGACTGCGTCGAGACCGGACTCGAAAAGGGCCGGGCAGCCGGGCTGGCGCTCGAGAGCGAGTACTTCGGCAGGCTTGCCGCAGGCCCCGAGAGCCGGAATATGGTGCGCCTCTTCCACGCGATGAACGAGGCCAAGAAGGGCGATGGCGAGGGACGCGAGATCAGCCGGCTGGCGGTGCTCGGCGGCGGTTTCATGGGCTCGGGCGTCGCGTCCGTCTCCCTCGGACTCTGCCCGGTTGTGGTTCGGGATATTTCGGACGACATGCTGGGCAAGGCGGCCAAAACGATCGATGACGGACTCGAACGCCAGGTCCGATCCGGGGCGATCCGCAGGGTCGAGGCGGATCGCAGGCGTTCACGTCTCCTTTTGACCACCGAGGTCGATGACCTCCACGAGTCCGATCTCGTGGTGGAAGCCGTCTTCGAGGATCTCGACCTCAAACGGCGGGTACTGGCGGAGGTCGAAGAGCGGGTGGGCGAGGAAGCGATTTTCGCCTCCAACACCTCGGCCCTGCCGATTTCGGAGATTGCTGCCGGGGCGCGCCACCCCGAACGTGTGATCGGCATGCACTACTTCTCCCCGGTGCCGAAGATGCCGCTGCTCGAGATCGTTATCGGCGATGAAACGGCGCCGTGGGTTGCTGCCACTGCTCGAGCTTTCGGAATAGCCCAGGGAAAGACCTGCATCGTCGTCAAGGACGGCCCGGGCTTCTACACCACCCGGATTCTCGCCCCGTACCTTAACGAGGCGGTGCTGCTGGTCGAGGAAGGCGCCCAGGTCGAAGACGTGGATAGGGCGATGAAGGACTTCGGCTACCCGGTCGGGCCGCTCGCGCTGGTCGACGAGGTCGGGATCGACGTCGGCGCCCACGTGGCCCGGGACCTCGGCCGCGCGTTCGCAGAGCGTGGCCTCGAAGGCTCGGGAGCGATGCAGCGCCTCTTCGATGCGGGTCTGCACGGGCGCAAGAACGGTCGAGGGTTCTACCTTTATCCGAAGCAAAAGAAGAAGAAGAAGGACATCAACCCGGAGGTCTCCCGGTTGCTCGGCGGTGGCCAGCGAAGGAGCATCGCCCCGGCCGAGATCCAGGATCGGCTGGCCCTGCTGATGGTCAACGAGGCCGTACACTGCCTGCAGGAGGGCGTGATCGCGTCACCGCGCGACGGCGACCTCGGCGCGATCCTCGGCCTCGGCTTCCCGCCCTTCCGCGGGGGGCCCTTCCGTTACGTCGACACGGTCGGCAGGGAGGCGGTTGCCACGAAGTTGGACGAACTCGCTGCAAGGTACGGCAAGCGCTTCGATCCGGCAACCTTGCTCACAGAAACTGGAGAATTCTACCCATGAGGAGTTTTGAGTTCTTAGTTTTGAGTTTTGAGTTTTCCCCCACCCGCCCGGTGGCTCTCGGGGGTGGTGGGTGGGAACTCAAAACTCATAACTCAAAACTCAACACTTGGGGAGGCCACGCATGGTGGGTGGGTTGAAGCCTCCCCTCGATGGTGTTGTGGTGCTCGATTTGAGCCGCATGCTGCCGGGTGCGGTGCTGGACCGCCAGCTGCTCGATCTCGGTGCCAGGCTGATCAAGATCGAGGAGCCCGGCACAGGGGACCCGATGCGCATGGTCCCGCCGCAGGTGGATGGCATCGGCGTCGGGTTCACGACTTTCCTTCGCGGCGCCGAATCGATCACCCTCGACCTGCGTGATGGAGGCGATGCGGATCGGCTGCGCCGCTTGGCATCCCGTGCCGATGTGCTTGTCGAGAGCTTCCGTCCCGGAACCCTCGCGAGCTGGGGCCTGGGCTGGGGCGACCTGCAACCCGGGAACCGGCGACTCGTTTGGTGCTCCCTGTCCTCCTTCGGCTCCGGCCCCGAGGTGCGAGACCGCGTGGCCCACGACCTCAACTTCAGCGCCATGGCCGGCGTGCTGGATCTGGTGGGTGGTCGGGTGCCGAGGCTGCAGCTCGCCGACATCACCTCGGGCCTGCTTGCTGCGTCGTCGATCCTTGCCGCCCTGCTGGCCCGCCAACGCGACGGCGCGGGCAGGCGGCTCGAGCAACCCCTCGCCGCCGGTCCATTGCCTTTTCTCACATGGAGCTGGGCTGAGCAGGCGCTCGGTGGAGGAGGGGTGCTCGATACCCTGCTTGGCGGGGTCTGCCCGTGCTATCGCGTCTACCGCTGCGGTGACGGCAAGAGCCTGTCGCTGGCCGCCCTCGAACCCAAGTTCTGGTCGGCGTTCGTGGAGCTGATCGACGCCAGTGAGTTGGAGGAAGCTGCCTTTGCGCTCGGCGAGGAGGGGGCGAGAACCGTCGTCGCGGTCGAGAAGGCCCTCGCCGCCCACCCGCGGGAACATTGGCTGCGGATGGCGGAGCAGCATGCGTTGCCGATCGGGCCGGTGCACGGATTCGACGAGGCCCTGGTGGAACCGACATTCGCCGCCGCTGGATTGACCGAGGCAACGCCGATGCCTGATGGGCGGGCGGCGCCGGGGGTGGGTCCATGGCTCGCCGGTGTCAGCCAAACGCCGGCACGGGCCGCGCCGAAGTTGGGGGAGCACACGGAGGCCATTCTCGCCGAATTCGGAATTCAAAATTAAGACGTACCGCCCGCACGCCCCTTGACAAGGCAGCGAGACGATTTATTGATTTGGTGCATCCAGCATCCAGCATCCAGCATCCAGCATCCAGCATCCAGCATCCAGCATCCAGCATCCAGCATCGAGCCGCATATACTCGTCATGATGAAGCTGGCACTTCCCTGGATTCTCGCCGTGCTCTCAGGGCTGTCTCTCGCCCTCGCCATGCCGGGACCGGGGCTCGGACTGTTGGCCCTTCTTTTTCCGGCGATGCTTCTCGAGGCGATCGAGCGGTCGCCGGGGAAGTGGCGGCCGTTTCTCCTCGGATGGCTCGCCGGGACGGTCTTCTGGGTGATTTCCACCAACTGGGTGGTTCCCGTGATGCATTACTACGGTGGACTTCCCCGGGTGGTGGCCGTTGGATGTCTGGTCGGGATGGGGGCTTACCTGGGCCTCCTGTGGGCTCTCGCCGGGTGGGTCACGTCGCTGGTCAGGACCCGGTGGCGGGTCTGGCTCTTCCCGGCAGCGTGGATCTCGTTCTCGATCCTCCAGCGATACCCGCCGTACGGTTTCACCTGGACGGGGCCCGCCTCCGCGTTCGTCGACTGCCCTTGGTTGATGAACTGCCTTCCGGTGTGGGGCGCGACCGGGCTTGCGTGGTGGGCAGTTGCGACGAGCTCCGCAGTGTGGGGAATCTTCCAGTTCGACACCCGAAGGAGCGCGGCGCTGGCCCTCGCCTTTTCGGTGGTGGTGCTCGTGGTTGCCACGACAGCCGCTCCGCCTGCCGAGCCGGCCGGCGCGCCCCTGCGGGTAGCGGCCCTGCAACCCGGGACCTCGCTCGAGGAGAAGTGGGACCCTTCCCAGGCGGGCGAAATTGCCGATCGGGTGTGGGCGATGACAGCGGAAGCCGCTGTGCGCGGCGCCGAGCTCGTGCTCTGGCCGGAGAGCGCGGTTCCGTACAGGCTCGATAATGATCCGGCGTATCGAGAGATGGTCGAGCAGATGGCCGGGAAGATGGAGGTCGAGATCGTCCTCAACTCGATAGCCGGGCTCGAAGGTGGCGATTACGCAAACTCGGCGTACCTGGTGACCAGGAATGGCGTTTCGCCGATGCGCTACGACAAGGTCCACCTCGTGCCCTTTGGCGAGTTCGTGCCAGGATGGGCTCGTGTCGCCTTCACCGAGTCCCTGGTGCGGGAGGTCGGGGCCTTCACCCCTGGCGAAGAGCCGGTGGTGATGCCGGCCCGCGTGCCGCTCGGCATCGCCATTTGCTTCGAGGTCGTCTTTCCAGACCTCCCGGCTCGAGAGGTACGCCGCGGTGCTCAGCTCCTCGTGACCCTCACCAACGATGGCTGGTACGGCTTCTCCTGGGCGCCGCACCAGCACTTCGCCCAGGTTCGCCTGCGCGCGGCCGAGACCCGGCGGTGGTTCGCCCGCGCAGCCCTGACCGGCATCTCAGGTTTCGTCGATCCGTCGGGGAGGGTCGTCTCGCAGCTGGCAGTCGGAGAGACCGGCACATTGTACGAATCGGTCCAGCCGATGAAGGGACTTACCCCGAGAGTGCGGCTCGGCGACTGGTGGGCGATGCTCTGCGCGGTGGCGACGATTCTCCTGCCCCTTTCACCTCAACTCGCAGGAAGAAAACGAGTCAAAAAACGTTCTAACGTTTGAACGTTCAAACGTTCAACGTTGGAAGGTGGCGGAGCGCTCGATTGTTGAGTAGAATGAGACCGCCCGTTTGGGCGGATACCCCTTGAGAGGCGGAAATGCTGGAAGAACTGATGCAAACCGGTGAAGCCGAAATGGAGCGCATCCAGCGCCTGCGGGGGTACCTTTGACGAAGATTCCCTGAGGGAACAGCTGGCCGAGGTCGATACCGAGGCCCAGGACCCGGACATCTGGTCGGATCAGGAGCGGGCTCGACAGGTCATGAGCCGCCGCTCGAAGCTCCAGGAGCAGGTATCGACCGCCGAGGGGCTGATCGAGGCGCACGAAGAGCTCGAGGTGCTGATGGAGATGGCTCGCGAGGGCGAGGACGGGGCCGACACGGAGCTCGGACAAGCGCTCAAACGCATCTCGCCGTTGCTCGATCGCGTCGAGCTGACCGCCAAGATGACCGGCGAGCACGATGCCTCCAACGCCTTCATCGAGATTCACCCCGGTGCCGGCGGAACCGAGAGCCAGGACTGGGCGCAGATGCTCGAACGGCTCTACCTCCGCTGGGCCGAGCGGCGTGGCTTCGATGTCGAGGTGATCGACGAGCAGCCGGGCGAGGAGGCGGGCATCAAGGGCGCGACGCTGTTGGTCAAGGGACCCTATGCCTACGGTACCCTGCGCTCTGAAAACGGTGTCCACCGCCTGGTGCGCATCTCGCCCTTCGACTCGCAGTCGCGCCGCCACACGTCGTTCGCCTCGGCGCACGTCTATCCCGAGGTCGATGACGAGGTCGATCTCGACATTCCCGAGAAGGACATTCGGGTCGATCGGTACTGCTCGTCAGGGCCGGGAGGGCAGGGCGTGAACACGACCTACTCGGCGGTGCGCGTCGTGCACGAGCCGTCCGGGATCATCGTCACCTGCCAGAACGAGCGTTCGCAGATCAAAAACCTGGCGAGCGCCATGAAGGTCCTCAAGGCGCGCCTCTTCGAGCTCGAGATGGAGAAGCGCGAAGAGGAGATGGAGAAGCTCAAGGGCCCCAAGAAGGACATTTCATGGGGCAACCAGATTCGCTCGTACGTCCTCCAGCCCTACCGCATGGTCAAGGATCTGCGCACCGAGCACGAGGTGGGCAACGCCGACCGGGTGCTCGACGGCGACATCGACGACTTCATCGAGGCTTTCCTACACTGGAACGCGCAGCAGGACGGGCCCGCCCACTCACCGGATACTGGATCCTAGATACTCGATACTGGATCCGCCCACCCACCCGGCTTGGCCAATTGGGCTTCGGCACGGCAAGCCCCTCGACAAGTCAGCCAAACGATTTATTGATTCGATGCATCGAGCATCGAGCATCGAGCATCGAGCATCGAGCATCGAGCATCCAGAATCCAGCATCCAGAATCCAGCATCCAGCATCCAGCATCCAGCATCGTATTGCCCTCGCCCCCTCGAACCCATTTCACTGGTATTGCGTAAACCTGGACTGACGTGTACCGTGCGAATTGCGGGAGGCAGATCGACCTGGTCTCTGCCGACATTCCCCAATCACAGTACAAACGGAGGATGTCGCTATGAAGCAGACGGCTGAACTGACCGGATCGGCTCGGTTCATCGAGCTCGAGGAGCGCCACGGAGCGCACAACTATCACCCCCTCGACGTGGTGATCGCAAAGGCCGAAGGCGCCTGGGTGTGGGATGTCGAGGGCAAGAGATACCTCGATTTTCTCGCCGCGTATTCGGCGGTCAACCAGGGCCATTGCCACCCACGCCTGGTCAAGGTGATGCGAGAGCAGGTCGAGAAGGTCACCTTGACGTCGCGCGCCTTCCGCAACGATCAGCTGGGTCCCTTCTGTGAAGAGCTGACCGCTCTTTCCGGATATCACCGCGTTCTGCCGATGAACACCGGCGCCGAGGCGGTCGAGACAGCGATCAAGGCGGCCCGAAAATGGGGCTACACGGTCAAGGGGATTCCGGCCGACGAGGCTGAGATTCTGGTCTTCGATGGCAATTTCCACGGTCGCACGACGACCATTGTGGGCTTTTCATCGGAGGACGAATACCGCTTCGGTTTCGGGCCGTTCACTCCTGGCTTCCGACTCCTGCCGTACGGCGATGCCGACGCCGTATCCGCCGCCATGCATGACAAGGTGGCCGCGGTGTTGGTCGAACCGATTCAGGGCGAGGCCGGTATTGTCATCCCGCCGGACGGATTCCTGAGGCGCCTGCGCGAGATCACGAACCAACACAACGCACTGCTGGTTGTGGACGAGATCCAGTCGGGTCTCGGTCGCACGGGCAAGCTCTTCGCGTACGAGCACGAGGGCATCCGGCCTGATATCGTCATCATCGGCAAGGCCTTATCGGGCGGCATGTACCCGGTGTCGGCGATTCTCGCCGACGACGAGGTGATGGGTGTCTTCCGTCCGGGGGACCACGGCTCCACCTACGGCGGCAACCCGCTCGGCGCAGCGGTCGCGCGCGAGGCGCTCAGGGTGCTGGTGGACGAAGACATGGTGCGGAAATCCGCCGCCAACGGCGCCTATTTCCTCGATAAGCTGCAAACGATCGACTCGAAACACGTGAAGGAGATTCGCGGGCGCGGCCTGTGGATCGCCATCGAGCTCAACGACCAGGCCGGCGGCGCCCGGCGTTTCTGCGAGGCGCTCCAGGAGGATGGCCTGCTCTGCAAAGAGACCCACGCCACCGTCATTCGCGTGGCGCCACCGCTGACCATCGGGAGGGAGGAGATCGACTGGGCGGTGGAGAGGATCAGCAAGGCGCTGACTACGTCGTGACTCAATCCCGGTCCCGATCTGGCGCTGAGCTCTCTCTATCGCCACTGAGTATCAGGAGCCACCTATCGCATTGTCGGCCTCGACGGTAGACTCGCTTCGCCGACCAGCCTCCAACAATACGAAAGATGGCACCTGGCGCTTCTCGGTGGAGGCGCATTTCTCTGAGCGCGCTCGGAGTGCAAGAGGGCGGGTGGGAGGATCCAGCATCGAGCATCCAGTATCGGGTTTTGGGGCGGATCGCTATACTGCCTCTAATGCGCCGCCAAGGACCCATCACGATGCGCCACGTGGTTGTCGCGGTGCTCGTCGTGGTTGTCATCAATGCCCAGTTGACCTGGTGGATCGTGGTCATCCTACGGCTCAACAGGACGATTCTCGAGTTCGAGCGTGAGCGCCTGCTCGGTGCAGCCCAAAGCCAGGCGGTGCGCGTCGAGAACGATCTCCGAACCGCCCGCACCGCCCTCGAAGCCGCGGTCATGATGGGCGACGAGCCCGGTCGCAATCAGGTGCCGGCGCCCTTCGTGGGTTGGCGAGCGGCCTTTGCGGTCGAACAGTGCCCACCCACACACATGGGTCCGTCGGGAGTCGTCGAGATCAGTTTCCAGTCGGGGCTCCGATGTGTGACCGCGGTGATTGGTGGTGACTGGGGCCAGGCGGTTTTCGACGTCGGCGAGCTTCTCGAGGTGACGACCACCGGAGAAGAAGGGCCGCCAGGAGTGGCCCTGGCCGAGCCGTTCGACGGGCTGACGGTGAGACCTCGAATCGAGGTCTGGGCAGCGGTGCTCGAGGACTACCAGGACCGGATCGTGATGGTTGTGCTCGAGAGCCTCTTCTTCGCGGTTCTGATGCTTGTCCTGATCGGCCTCCTGTGGCGGTCCTTTCGGCGCGAGGTGGAGCTCGAGCGGCAGCACCGGAACTTCCTCTCGGCGGTCACGCACGAGCTCAAATCTCCCCTGGCAACGATGCGCCTGGTATTGGAAACGGTGATATCCGGTCGTGCGGATCCCGAGACCGGAGCAAAGTTCCTCGGCAACGCCCTGGTGGACGTCGAGCGGCTCGAGAACTTGGTCGAGAAGATATTGGAGGCGACCCGATTCGGAGAAGGATCGACCCCGATTCGTCGACAGGAGGAGGACCTCAGCCGGCTGATCGAGGACTCGATCGAAGATTTCAAGCGCCGTGCTCTCGCCGAAGGGGCGCATCTGAGAACGGAGATATCCCCCGGTATCCACGCCGATTTGGATGCCGAGGCGATGACGATCGTGGTCTCGAATCTGCTCGAGAACGCCGTCAATTACGGGGGCGACCCACCAACCGTTGAAATCGACCTGAGCTTCGACGGCTCCAGGGCGGTGCTCGAGGTCAGCGACAATGGCACCGGCATCTCGAAGGACGATTTGCCGTCGGTATTCAGGCGTTTTTTCCGGGGTGGTGATGAGATGACGCGGACCACGAAGGGCACCGGACTCGGGCTGTATCTGGTACAACAGATCGTGGCAGCGCACCGGGGCAAGGTCGAAGTTGCGTCGACCGGTCCTGATGGGTCGAATTTTCGGGTCACCTTGCCTGCGCACTATTGAAGTGGGAGGAGGAGAATGAAGAAACACATTCTCATCGTCGATGACGAGGAGCATCTCGCCGATGCCCTTGCCCACAATCTGCAGTTCGAAGGGTTTTCAACCACCATTGCGTATGACGGCGAGGAGGGTCTGCGCCTGGCCCGGACCATTCAGTTCGATCTCGTCATCCTCGATATCATGATGCCGGAGCTCGACGGGCTCGAGGTCTGCAAGCGCCTCCGCGCCACCGGGAGCAGGGTACCGATTCTCTTCCTGACGGCCAAGGCGGCAGACGCTGATCGATTGCTCGGCCTCAAGGTCGGGGCCGACGATTACGTCGCCAAACCCTTCCTTCTCGAGGAGTTGATACTCCGGATTCACGGCATCTTTCGGCGGCAGGAATGGTACCGCTCGGCGCCGGAAGAACGGGAGGCCTTTCGATTCGGTGACAACGAGGTCAACTTCCTGACCTACGAGGCGAAGACGGGCGACCGCAAAGTGGACCTGACCGAGAAGGAGTGCATGTTGATGAAGTTGCTGGTCGAAAGGCGAAACCAGGTGGTTTCTCGAGAAGAAATCCTCGAGCGGGTCTGGGGCTACCGTTTCTCGACCTCGTCGCGCACGATTGATAACTTCATCGTCCGGCTTCGCCGGTACTTCGAATCCGATCCCAAGGACCCACAATTCATCCATTCGGTCAGGGGCGTGGGCTACCGTTTCAGCTGCCCGGACTGAGTTCCGTCCATGCTTTCGACCCACCGGGTCCTGCTTGCCGTGCTCCTGGTGGGCAATGCCGTGGCATTTGCGGGCGTCGACCCGGTCACCCGGCTCATAACAGCCGTTGTGGTACTCGTTCTGTTCATCGATCTCCGACGGATTCCCCGGATGCCAGCGTCTGTCCGAGCGGCAACCGTCGGATTTCTGATTCTCGTCGTCGTCCAGCTCGTACCTTTGCCGGAGTGGATTCGGCACCTCGTTCAACCTGGCTACACAGAAGTGATGGCTGACGGGTGGGCACCGCTCTCGCTTTCTCCCTGGTCGACGGTGCAGGTTACGGCGTCGATGGTTGTGCTCGTCGGGATCGCAATGACTGCTGGCCGGATGGCCTCCACCCGGAGCGGGCTCCCGACGTTGCTCGGCACCATCGCGGTCACGTGTGGCGTGATCGCGGTGCTCGGTCTTGTCGGGGAGAGCGGTGCGCCAGAGAAGGTGCTGCTGATTCGCGCCAACACGGCTGGTGGCGGGGTCTACGGTCCGTTCGTCAACCCCAACCACTTTGCGGCCGCGATCGAGCTCAGCCTGCCTGCCGCGCTCGTGCTGTTGGCCGCCGCGGTGCGTTCGCTGTCCGGTTCTGGGAGCACGCGGCAACGTGCGGCGGTGGTGGGGCTGACCTCGGTGGTCGTGGTGATGGTGGGAATCGCGTCGGTCCTCAGGTCATCCTCACGCGGCGGCGTGCTTTTTCTCGCTGCGGCGTTGGTCATGACCGCTCCACTGTGGCTCCGCCCGTCGCAAGCTCGGAGGTGGCCATGGCTGGTCGGATGGTTGACGATACTGGTGGTGGCGGTGATTCTCGCCTGGAACCGACTGCCTGTTCTGCAGGATGGGTTTTCGGAGCTGTTCATGGTCGAAGGCGTGGAGGGCAACACGCGGTGGGATTTCTGGCGGGCGACCGTCGATTCATGGGCCCGCTCGCCGATAGTGGGTTCGGGTCTGGGGAGTTACCGTTTCGTGATCGGCCTCGACAAGCCCGCCACCGGCGCCGCAGTCCTCGAGCAGGCGCACAACGACTGGCTCGAGTGGCTTTCGACTGCTGGCGTCATCGGGATGGCAATCCTGGTCCTCGTCCTGGTTGGCCTGCTGCGGGCCTTCTGCCCGTCGAGGGTGCGGCGCCTTCGATACGAGCTTCGATTCCCACTGGCCGGCGCAGCCGTGGCCCTAAGCGCGACTGCCCTCCACGAGGTGGTGGGCTTCGGTTTACAGACACCGATCAACAGGTATTTACTGGCGGCGTGGCTGGGTTTGGTGTGGGGGGTGTGGATCCGAGAAAAGCAACGTCGTCCACCGACTCCCGACCTTCTGGACGAACCTGACGATCGCGGATTGGCACCGGATGCTCTCGGCGTGGTGGGAGGCGGAACGTGACCGCGAGAATCGACTTCGGCTGGCACCTCGCGCGAATGCGGGTGACCGGAATCGTGGTTCTGGTTGTGACCCTTCTCGTGGCGGCGGCGGCGTACACGATGCCCTATCGGGGATCGTCCGTCGCGTCGCCGGTGACTGTGACCCTGGTCGCGTTCGCGGCCGGCCTGTGGATCGGTTTCTCCGCCAATCGGGATGCGGGTGCCCGCATGAAGAAGATTCGCCGCGCCTACGCGGTGCACGGTGATGAGGAAAGACTCCTCAGAGATCATTGGCTCGCTTACGTGGCGGTACTGCTCAGGCTCGAAGTGATGGCGGTCGCCGGATTCGTGGTGTCGCTGTGGGGGACCGGTCCCGCATCTGGCGTGTGGCTGCTGGCCTTGTGCGCGATAATGATCGTCCTCACCTGGCCAACGCGGCGCAAGACCCAGCTTCTGCTCGGCCGCGCGCGAGCCGCCCGCGAAGATGTTCAGGGATGAGACGATCCAGCGGCTGAAGGCAGGACCCCGAGACACACTCGGAACTTCGCGCCGCTGCGGGAAATAATGCAACAATCCACTGGGTTCTGCGTACAATGAAGACAGATACGTGCATCTGCACTGAGTGAACGGTGTACGCGTCGGCTGATCGCGCTGGAGGCAGGATGAAAAGATGGATCTGGATTGGGCTGGCGACGGCCGTCGTCGTTGGGCTCGGTATCACACTCGTCGCGGTCCCGAGAGGCCCGGAATGGACGACCTCGTCACCCGAAGCCCTTGCGGAGTTCGAGGCTGGGATGGACGCCGAGATGAAGCTTTATAAGGCCGAGGCCGAGGAGCATTTTCGGCGCGCGTACGAGCTGGATCCCAATTTCGTAGTGGCCGGGCTTTTTGCGATGAATAGCTTTTATCGTGAGGACAAGGAGAAGGCCGAGGCTCTCCGCGAAGAGATCCTCTCAGCCGACATCTCCGGCCTGACGGGTCGGGAGCAGTATTTCGTCGAACGCGAACGGGCCGTCTCGGAGAAGAGGCGCGAGGACGTCCCCGAGATTGTTGACAGATATTTCGCGAAATACCCGAACGACCCGCACATCCTCAATCAGAAGGCCATCCATCATTGGAGCACCGGGGATTTCGAAACGGCCGAACCTCTTTACCGGCGGCTGGCGGAAATTGCGCCGAACTGGGTCATCGCCTACAACCAGCTCGGCTACATCAACATGAGCCGGGGCCGGTTCGCCGAGGCCGAAGAGTACTTCAAGAGCTACCGTTTCATTGCCCCCGACCAGGCGAACCCCCACGATTCGCTGGGCGAGCTGTTCATCGCTCTCGGTCGCTACGACGAGGCGGAGGAGTCTTTCGAGCAGGCGCTGAAGTTCAAGCCGGATTTCTGGAACACGTACGAGCACATTGCTATCCTGAAGGCCTACACTGGCGATCTCGAAGGTTTGCACGAGACGATCGAGCGGGCAGCATCCGCAGGAATTCCTGAAGACTACGTCAGGGAATTCGGTTGTGTGGAAGAATTCATGTCTCTCCGCAACAAGGAAGCCTGGCAGGAAATCCTCGATCTTGCCGAAACTTCGCCGTGCGTAGAGAAGCCCAACCCGAGTTTCGCCAAGACGACGGTCCACCTCGCCGCCTGTAAATTGGGTGACTGGGACACCGCCCTCGAGATCGAAGGGGAGGCCGAAGGGTTGCTCGCCAAGTACGAAGGAAGCTCGGCGTGGAAGAATATGGAGATGCTGCGTGCCGTCACCGAGAACATGAAAGGCGTGCGATTCGCACTCCAGGGGGATTACGACGAGGCCGAAAAGTGGCTCAAAGCCGCGGACAAGAACCTCACCTATATCGAAACCAACCCGGCGTTGTTCAAGCTCTACAACCGCACGGTTCTCACCGAGATATATCTCGCCGACGGCCAGGATGCGGAAGCGCACGCGCTGCTCGCCAAGGTGCGCGGTGTCAACCCGGCGTGGGTGACCGAGTTCGAGGACTCGGGTTTCAGCGCGATCGGTCTCGAACGAGGATAGCTGCAATTCCAAACGACTCTGGGGCGCCTCGGCGCCCCTTTTCTTCGCCAACCATGAAAAACACGACCTACGTCTCCACGAAGGGCTGGAGGCGCTCGACGGCCGATCGAAGGTCGCGCGTCAGCCGGTGATCCCCAAGCCGTTCTTCAACCGCATCTGCGACCCCTGTGAAGTACCAGAGTTGACGCTCGGGGCCGGCGTTGAAGGGTCGCCACACGCTGGCGGTGTCCTCGATTGATTCAAGATCCGCGAGCAGGGCGAAGAGATTGTGGAGCACGTCGGCAGCCTTGATCAGAACGGCTTCGAGTGGCATCTGCTCGATGCGTTCGAGCTGTTCCCGCTTGCGGATGTCCCAGGTATCCGCCTCATCGAGCTCTCGCCGCTTGTGCTCGGTGACCGCGAGCACCAGTGACAGGACCTCGTCACCCAGAGCGGTGCGGATGTTCTCCGGTCCGTCGGGATCGGGGACATCTTCGAGATAATCGTGCAGGATGGCCGCCGCGAGGACCTCGTCCCGCACCCCGATCCGCGCGAGAATGCACATCGTTCCCATAAGGTGTGCGACGTACGGCACCCTGTCGGGGAGGAAGTCGCCGCTGGGAGTGCCCTCGTTGGCTTCCGACGTGAGCTTGCGAAACTGGTGATAGTGACCGCGGGTGGCGAGGCGCACCGCGGCCTCTATCAACGGGGAGAAGAGGGCTCCCTGACCGGCATCGCTGGATTCTGGAGACATGGTGTCCTCATGATATCAACAGAAACCGACCATATTTCGGATTTCGAAATTCGAATTTTGGATTTTCCACCCGCCCTCCCAGCCACGCCGGGATCTCACCGCGCGGGTGGACGGCAATCGAGATTCCTCGATTCTGATTCGCGTGAGTTCCTTTACCCTCCCGCATTGACCTTCGAGGTAAACTTGAAGCCGGAGGTACATGATGTTTCGTTGGTTCGTTTTTTCAGCACTTTTTCTGCTTTTGGCGGTTCCGGCTGGCGCGCAGTTCGTGGCTCCCGGCGGAGCAATTCCGGCGGTCGCATCCCTGCCCGGTGAGGGCGACACGTTTTGGCGGTCCGATGTCGTGGTCCTCAACCCGAATCCCGAGGCAATCCAGGTGGTGCTCACCCTCTTCCCGGAGATCAGGCAGAACGGGCCGGTCTTCGAGATCCAGGAGAGCGATCCGATCGACATTGCAGGCTATGGGCAGCTCAAGCTCTCGAATGTCGTGACCGGTCTGTTCGGCCTGCGCAACAAGAAGGGCGCGCTGTACGTCAATTCGACCGATTTTTCCCCAATCGTGCTGAGTTCGCGCACCTACACGCCGAACCCGAACCCTTCCGGAGGCAGCTACGGACTGGACGTGAGCGGAGTCCTGGTTGCCGACACCGCCTGGGTTGGAGGGATCGAGCACGACGGTTCCTTCCGCACGAGCGTCGGTGTGTTCCTGCCGGTAAATCCGGGTGAGGGCCAGGTCACGTTCACGGTGACCGTTTTCGATGAAGACGGCACCGAGATGGCCTCGGGCTCGCTCATATTCGACCAGGCCGGCATGCAGCAGAAAGGGCTGGACGACTTCGGTCTCGAGGATCCGGTGCTCAACGGGTGGATCGAGATCCGCTGCCATGATGAGACATACCTGTGGTACGCCTACGCAACGGTGACCGACAACGCAAGTGACGATGGTCTCTACCGCCCTGCTCTGACCAGCCAGTCGTCGATTCCATAGGTCAATGAGGAATGAGGAATCTCCATCCACCCTCCCAGAAAACTGGGGGGGGTGGAGGGGAATTGAGAATTCAAAATTGAGAATTCAAAATTCCATCAGGCGGACGGGTGGCATTCCTAATTCCTAACTCCTAATTCCCAATTCAGGAGCCAGTGGCTACAAGAAGCCACGTTCCTTCATCCACTTATCATTGAAGATCGTGCTCAGGTAACGGCTCCCGGAATCGGGGAACACGGTGACAATCCGTGCCGGTCCATCGAGAGTGGCGGCGAGCTTTCGCACCCCCCAAAGGGCGGCGCCGGAGGACCCACCGGCGAGAATGGCTTCACGCCGTGCGAGCCCCCTGGCGGCGCGGAAGGCCTGGCGATCGCTGACGCGGTACATGTCGTCGATCAATTCGAACTCGGGGCAGGCGATAATCTCCTCGTCGCCCAATCCCTCGATCAGGTAGGGCTCCGGGTTGCCATGCTGCCCGCTGTGGAAGTGATCGTAGAAGACCGATCCTTCCGGATCGACCGCGATGACCCGGATCTGGGGATCCTGTTCCTTCAGGTAGCGTGCGACGCCGCAGATCGTGCCACCGGTGCCGATTCCTGCGACCAGGTAGTCGATCTGGCCGCCCATCTGTTGCCAGATCTCGGGGCCGGTCGTGTGGTAATGGGCCTCGGAGTTCTCCCGGTTGTTGTGTTGGTCGGTGAAGAAGGCTTCCGGTGTCGAGGCTACGATCTCCTTTGCCTTTCGGTTATAGCTTTCCGGATCCTCGGGCGGGAGGTCCCCGTCGACCAGAACCAGTTCGATGCCCATCGCGCGCAGGCAGTCGAGCTTCTCTTTCGAAGTCTGGCGCCGTACCACCATCGTGCATCGAAGATCGTGCAGGACCGACATCATCGCCAGACCCATGGCGGTGTTGCCCGACGAGTTCTCGACTACCAGATCACCGCCGTGCAGTCGGCCTTCCGCCATGGCCTTTTCAACCATGTAGCGGGCGATGCGGTCCTTGATGCTCCCCATCGGGTTGAGATACTCGATCTTGGCGAAGACCTCGCAGTCGAAGTCGTTGACCGTCGAACCCAGGCGCACCAGGGGAGTCCAGCCCACCGCCTCCGAAATACGGTCGTAAACGCGGAGCTCATTCATGGGTGGGGATTATAGACACGTCATCCGTGCGATTCGGTGACGACGGTGTAGCAGGGCCATGAAAGTTTTGAGTTTTGAGTGTAGAGTTTTGAGTCGCCCCCCAGTCGGCCAAGGTTCCCGGGTGGGTCGGAACTCGCGCACGACAGCGTTTTGTGGCTGAGGCCGGAAACGTAGGGAGGGTGGGAGCCGGTCAATTGGCCACTCGCTCGCGGGGGTGAGGCACGACGCCCGAAGGGCGCCAGTAACTCAAAACTCAAAACTGAGAACTCAAAACTAAACGGCTACTTGTGGACACATATGCCCGCGTAGCCAACGACGGCAGAGCGGTCACCGCTGGCATCGCCCGAGGTGGCGTAGGTCACGAGATGGGCGTCGTTCGCGCCGAGTCGGTTGGCGGCTTCGATGGCCACTGTTGCGGGCACCACGCCGCACATCGTGATGCCCTCTCGGTGCACCGTCTGGTAGAGCTTTTTCGGATCGCGTTCGACTGCCGCGTCGATCGCCATTCGATCGAGGGTCCGCGCCTGTTCGTCCGGCAGGTAGTGGCTCATATCCGAAGATGCGACGATCCCGACGTTCTCACCGAGGTCTTCAATCAGGTTTGCGAGCGATTTTCCGAGGTCGAGACTCTCGTCGAGTCCGAGGTGGCCGAGGCAGATCGGCACGATCTCCACCTGGGGTTGGCGCGCGAGCAGGAAGGGGAGCTGGACTTCGAGCGAGTGCTCCCGCCAGTGAGCATTCTGGTCGAAGCTGGCGTCGGGCAGCTTCTCTTCGACCATTGCCGCGAGCTCGACATCCAACGGCTGTTCGCCGAGAGGTGTCCTCCAGCGACGGTGTGGAGCCACCGCAACCCTTGCCCCGATCCCTGAATGGTTGGGACCTAGAACAATCACTCGGCGCGGCACCTCGAGGTGGCCGTAGAGCTCTCCCGCCACTCCACCGGAATACATGTAGCCGGCGTGAGGCGCGATGCAGGCCAAAAGGTCATGGCGACCTTCCGACACCTTCACCAGCTGTTCCAGCTCGCGCGCGAGCGCTGGACCACTGCCCGGGTAGAAGGAACCGGCGACTGCGGGCTCTCGCAGGATCGTCTCCATCGGACCTCCCAAGCCCGTACTGTTCATGAAATCTTCCTTGGGTTCGGCTCTTCGCCCCACCCATTGGTGTTCTCTCGCATCGAGTCGCGAATTCCAACGGGCATGCAACCTCGCCACCCTCGTCTCGAGACCTCATGATAGATCGGGCTAGCTGTGATGTCTCACTACAAAGGTAGGTCGTCCAGTCGGCCCTGGTCAAGGTGCTTCATTGCCTCCGAGAAGGCGGACGAGTCGGGCGTCGGCAGGAGGCGTTCGATACGAGGGGAGATCCGACACGGCAACCCACCTCAGGGACTGGCCCTCGCGCCCGCGCGGCGAGCCCGCGAGGATGTGGGCGCGGAAGAACAAGAGGAGAATTCGAAGGTCGTGTTCTTCGTGGACAGCGAAGGTTAAGGGCTCGTCGACGGCGATCTTGATGCCGAGTTCCTCATCGAGCTCTCGAATCAGGGCCTCGGTGGGGTGCTCTCCTCGATTGATTTTCCCTCCCGGAAACTCCCACAGCCCGCCCATGTGCCGGCCCTTCGGGCGCTGGGTGAGGAGCACTCGTCCCTCGACATCCCGAATCACTGCCGCCACCACCGTGATCTCTCGCTTCGGTTCCTTTGTGTGGGCCATCGCGAAACCGTATCCGCACTCGACCTGCCGGTCAACACGCGACCTAACGAAATATGAGAAGGATTACAGAGGCACAGAGGTCACAGAGTACAACTATTTTGCGAGTTTTGGATTTCGAATTTTGAATTCATCACCCGCTCGCTCAAGGTCCGCTCGCTCGCTGAAAACTAAACCGCAGATCACGCAGATCAACGCAGATACCACCGCCCACCAGATAGAACGCAGAGCCGTCCGGCCGAGCACGGTTGTCGCCCACAGATCACACAGATAAACACAGATGACGCAGGTCCACGTGCCCAGAAACGCGAAGATGCGAAGGAGCGATCATTGGGTACCGAACACCGGGCAGCCAACACCGGCCGGTCGGCTGTCGAGCCGTCTTCCCGTCGAGCCGTCTTGACCGGGTGGGTGCACGGCTTGGCGACCTTGGTGTCCTGGTGGTTCGAACAGGACCTCAGGCGCGGGCACGGACTCGGGTGCAATGTGTTAGCGTAACTCCTGGACACGGACCATGAAGCTCGTCATCCAGATACCGGCATGGAACGAGGAGGCATCGCTTCCGGAAACCCTGGCGGCCCTGCCATCCGAGATCGAGGGCGTTGACGAGATCGAGGTCCTGGTGATCGACGACGGATCGACGGATCGAACCATGGAGGTGGCAAGCGAGGGTGGAGCTCGGGTGGTGCGGATGCCCGTTCACCGCGGGCTTGCGGTCGCCTTCACGACCGGCCTACGCAGCGCGGTTCGGAGCGGCGCCGACATCGTGGTCAACACCGACGCCGACAATCAGTACGACGCGCGCGATATTCCAACCTTGGTGGCCCCCATTCTCGATGGCTCGGCGCAGATGGTGATCGGTGATCGCCAGGTGGCCAGCCTGCCACACTTTTCGGCCACCAAGCGACTGCTTCAGAAGCTCGGTTCGTGGGTGGTGAGGCGCCTTTCCGGAACCACCGTGCAGGATGCGACCTCCGGATTCCGGGCGATCTCGCGGGAGGCTGCGCTGAGGCTGCACGTGTTCACCCGGTTCACCTATACCCTCGAGACGATACTGCAGGCTGGCGAGGCCGGGCTGAGGGTGGCTTCGGTGCCGGTTCGGATCAATCCGGGGGAGGGCCGACCGTCTCGTCTCTTCAAGTCTGATTTCGGATACGTGCTGCGATCTCTGGCCAGCATGGCGCGCATCGTTATCCTCTACAACCCCCTCCGGATATTCCTCATGCTCGGTGCGGTGCCGGTGGTGATTGGCTTCGCCCTGTTGCTCCGATTCCTCTATTTCTACCTCACGGACATTTCGCCGGCGGGCCACGTGCAGTCGCTGATTCTCGCGGTGATTTTGATCGTCATCGGCAGTCTCGTCTGGCTTGCCGGGGTCATGGCCGACCTGACCGCGGTCAACCGGAGGCTCCTCGAGGAACTGGTCGAAAGTCAACGCGAGCAACATCTCGAAGGCCACCACTGACGGCGGTTCTGATCCCCGCTCGAACGACCGAGGTCCGCGAGTAACGAATCCGGGCCGTAGTCCGTAGCGTGGGGTTCTCGCGCACGCTCCTGATCGCGCGATTTTCATACCGAACTTTCGATTTCAGGTTTTTCGATCGGTGTTCCGCCACTCCTCCGGGTCTTTTGCCTCCCGCCCTTCCAGCTCTTTGACCTCCTCCCACAACCTATCCTGTTCGGCGAGGTTCATGGAGCGGAAGTCCCGTCCCATCTCTCGCGCCCGCTCCTCCATCGCCTTGAACCGACGGATGAAGGTGGCATTGGTTGCCTGGAGAGAGGTTTCCGGCTCGATCCCGAGGTGGCGGGCGAGGTTGGCCATGACAAAGAGAACGTCTCCCATTTCGGACTTGACTCCAGCGTGGCTGGATGCCTCGCCCTGTGCGAGCTCCTCTTCGAGTTCTTCCATTTCCTCACGCATTTTGACCATGACGTCCGCCGGCTTACGCCAGTCGAAGCCGATAGCTGCGGCCTTCTCGGTCATACGGTAGGCCTTCAGCAACGCGGGGAGCGAGGTCGGTACGCCATCGAGCACCGAGGGATCTTCGTTGCCGGCCCGTTCTTCTCGTTTGATGTCTTCCCAGTTTTGCAGGACCTCGGTCGATCCCGAGACCTCACGGTCGCCGAAGACGTGGGGGTGGCGACGAACCATCTTTTCCGAGATGGTGTCGCACACGCCGTCGATGTCGAACCAACCGTTCTCACGTGCGATCCGGGCCACGAAGACGATCTGCAGGAGCAAATCTCCGAGCTCCTCGCGAAGCTTCGCCGGATCGCCATCTGAGATGGAGTCCACCACCTCATAGGCCTCCTCGAGGAAGTACGGGGCGAGGGTGTCGAGGGTCTGTTCGCGGTCCCACGGGCACCCCCCTGGATCACGGAGTCGATCCATGATGGCGACGAGACGATCAAAACTCTCCGATGACATGGCGGGCATTCTACCCCCACCCACCCCCCCGATACTTGATACTGGATACTCGATACTCGATCCACCCGCCCACCCCTTGCCAATTCAGCAAGGCGATTTATCGATTTGTTGAATCCAGCATCCAGCATCCAGCATCCAGCATCCAGCATCCAGCATCCAGCATCCAGCATCCAGCATCGAGCATCCAGCATCGAGCATCCCATCTTGACCGCCATTTCGGGCCGCAGATATCCTTAACGCGCATGAACGATGCACATCGGCAGCCGCAGGCCTTCAGGGATCGAAGCGTGGGTCTGGTCGTCTTCGGTGCGGTCGTCATTCTGATCGGACTTTTCTGCTTGCTGCTGGTGCCCCTGACCATCGTGGCGGCGTCCGTTTCCAGCTCGGCGGCTGGCGTCGGGGTGGATCTCCGTTCGGCATGGTCGGCCTCGATGATGAACCTGCTGATGGCTGTAGCGTTTGTATGGCTCGGAGTGGGTTCGATCCGCGCGCACCGCTGGGCGTGTGAGGTGCTTCTGTCGCTTTCCTGGATCTGGTTGCTTACCGGCATTTCGACGTTGCTGGTTGGTGCCCTGGTGGTTCCGATGCTGCTTCGGGAGAGTGGTGCATTGGCGGGGCTTCCACCCACCGCAGCGCCGTTGGTGCTGACGGTGACCTTCGGCCTGATTGGCGCTGCATTTGTGGTGCTGCCCGCCATCTTCATTCTGTTCTACCGCTCGCCGCACGTGACCGCGACCTGCCGCGCCCGTCACCCGGAGCCCGGGCGAGTCGATAGCTGTCCGCGACGGCTCCTGACCCTGACCGTAGTCTGGATCCTGGCCGCAGCCTCGGTGCTGCTGATGCCCGCTTACAATTTTTTCTTCCCGCTTTTTGGTTTCGTGCTGACCGGATCTGCCGGCGGCGTGGGGTGGGCCCTGAACCTCGCGGCCTACGTGGCCCTCGCAGCGGGATCCTGCAAACGCGCGTCGTGGGCGTGGTGGGGAGGGTTGGCGGTTACGTTCCTTGCCGCCGTGTCCTCTGTCCTCGTCGTTCTCCGACATGATGTCTCGGAGATTGTAGCCCTGATGAAACTTCCGGAGGATCAGGCCTCGATGGTGGCGGCGCTGGGAATCTCTTCCGGTTGGCCAATGGCCATCATCAGCGGAGTCGTGTGGGGGTCGTTCTTCGCTTATCTGCTCGCGCTTCGCGGGTACTTCATCCATCCACCGCCCGAGCCCAATGGCTGAGGCGAACAACGGCGGCCGTCCGGGTGCCTCCAGGGGTTGTCTGGTGACTCTGGCGAGTGCGGTGGTCTTGGCGTTCGCGTCTCCGTTTATCGGACTGGTGAGGGTGATGAGAAAGTGGCGGCGCGGATCCGATCTTCGTTCCGTCGTCGAAGAAACAGTGGTGGATGCGTCGGCTCACGGAAAGCACCGTCTGGATCTCAGCCTCGACGTGCCCCTGGCGGCGGGGGAGGATCTCCGGCGTCGTTTGACCGAGACGGTTGTGCGGATTGCTGAGACCTTGAGGCGGTCGGACGACGTCTACCACGTCGTGTATCGGTTGCCCTGGGAGGACGAGCCCGTCGTGATGCCGGTAGGCCCGAAGTTGCAGGGGTTGGGTGAGCGGTTCGCGCTGGTCCAGTCGCAGGGGACTCTGGAGAGGCGCACGACGGCATGGCTTACCCTACCCCGGGAGCTGGCCCTCTCGCAGGTGGTCGATCCGGAGGCCTACGACCCCGAGTCCGAAGGCGAACCGTCGGGGTTGTTGACTGACCCGCGCGTCAGGTGGTCGATGGCGACGGAATGGGCCCGTGTCGGGCCGTCCCTGATCGTTCGGATGATCCTGGTTGTGCCATCGCAGGAGGCAGGCCGGGTGAAGGAGATGCTCGAGTCGCTGACCTGAACCGGCATCGTCCGAATCACCACAGAGGCACGGAGTTCGCCCATTTCGGATTTCGGATTTGGAATTTGTCATCAACCTCCGCGATGAACCGCAATTAACGTAAAGACGCGAAGGTGCAAGGCCTTTTTTGTTGACTTCGCCTCTTTGTGTGGGCGGGCGGTTGGTTGGAGCTTGGTATTCTTGGTGACTTCGCGGTTCTCGGGTGGGCGGGTAACAGATTCGAAATCCCAAATCCGAAATGAGTGGGTGGCTCGGTGTCGTCTCTGTGCCCTCGGTATCTCTGTGGTTGTTCGGCCACAAATGCGCCGCCGAGAGTCAGCTTGATGGCGAGCGGCAAATGTGTTGAAATCAGCGGGTTCCGGCGGGGTTGGGAGGATTCATGGACGTTGGGCTGGTCAAGGATCGCAGACCCTTCGAGCATCGCATCGGATTGACTCCGGGCGGTGTGCGGGCTCTCACCGAGAAGGGTCACAGGGTTTACCTCGAAGACGACGCCGGCCTCGAGGCGGGATTTCCGAACGAGGTCTACCGCGACGCCGGCGCAACCGTGGTCTACTCCGATGAAGAGGTGCGACTTCGCTCGGAAATGCTGATCCGGTTGTCACCGCCGTCTCCCGAGGAGTGCGAAAAGTACGTGCCCGGTCAAATCGTGATCTCCGCCTGGCACCTGGCGGTTGCGTCCGAGGATTACTTCAGAAGACTCCTCGAGGGTAGAGTGTCGACCGTAGGTTACGAAATCATCGAGGATGCCCACGGTCGCGCTCCCGTGCTCAAGGCGATGTCGGAGATCGCCGGACGTCTGGCAGTGACCATCGGCGCCGGCCTGGTTCTCAACGAGTTCGGCGGCAAGGGCCTGCTGATCGGTGGCGCTCCCGGGATTCCACCCGCGTCGATGGTGATCCTCGGTGCCGGTACGCTCGGCTGCGAGGCCGCCAAGTACGCACGCGGGATCGGCGCTCACGTGGTGGTGCTCGACAAGGACATCGACGCTCTCCGCCGGGTCCAGCAGATGACGGTCGACGAGATTCCAACCATGATCGCCACCCGGCAGCGGATCGAGAAGGCGCTCGCCTTTGCCGACCTCCTCGTCTGCGCCGTTGCGGTGCACGGAGAGCGCACGCCGGTGTTGGTGACTCGCGACATGCTCAAGCTCATGAAGCCACGGTCGGTAATCATGGATCTCTCGATCGACCAGGGCGGTTGTTGTGAGACCTCGAGGCCGACCGATTTTTCGAATCCGACGTACGAGGTCGACGGCATCATCCACTTCTGCGTGCCCAATCTCCCTTCGACTGCCTCTCGCGCATCGACACGCTCCCTCACCAACTCGATGCTGCCATACGTCGAGCAGATCGCCGACAAGGGGTTCGAACGGGCAATCCGCGAGAACACATGCCTGTGCCGAGGGACCTACACGCACGACGGCCACTGCCTCCGAGAAGGTGTCGCCAGGATTTTCGACGTACCGCACCACGTGATCGACGGGGCATGAGGGCGCCATGGACTGGAATAGCCTCTACCGTAGCCGCGTGACGACCGCCAAGGAAGCCGTCAAGGAGATCCGGTCGGGCGATCGGGTGTGGGTCCATCCTGGCTGCAACACGCCCACTCGGTTGATCGACGCCATGGTGGCGAGGGCTCCGGAGTTCGAGGACGTCGAGGTGGTGCATATCCTCACCCTTTCCGATGCCCCCTACGCCGATCCCGGAATGGAGGCCCACTTCCGCCACAGGTCCCTCTTCACCGGAGGAAACGTCCGTCGAGCGGTCAACGAAGGTCGGGCTGATTTCGTTCCGATTCACCTCCACGACATCCCGGCGCTGATCTCCCGGGGGCAGATGCCGGTCGATGTTGCCCTTATCCACATCTCTCCGCCGGACGAGCATGGTTTCTGCTCGTACGGGGTGGGTGTCGACGCCACCAAGACCGCTGTCGAGCACGCGCGCGTAGTGATCGCGCTGATCAACCGCCAGATGCCGCGCGCCCTCGGAGATTCCTTCGTCCACGTCTCCAAGCTCGGCAAGGTGGTCGAGGTCGACGACCCTCTCATCGAGCACCCGATGTCGCCCGAGGTTTCGGAGGTCGCGCGCAAGATCGGCGAGAACATCGCCTCGCTGATCTCCGACGAGGCGACGATTCAGATGGGC
Organism: Acidobacteriota bacterium; assembly: GCA_022340665.1. Classification (NCBI taxonomy): domain Bacteria; kingdom Pseudomonadati; phylum Acidobacteriota; species Acidobacteriota bacterium. The sequence continues at coordinate 30,123 of JAJDNM010000075.1, forward strand.
ATTGGTGAGATCCCGGATGCGGTGCTTGATTTCCTCGGCGACAAGAGGCACCTCGGGGTCCACACGGAGATGTTCTCGGACGGCCTGGTGGACCTTTTCGAGGCGGGGGTGATAACCAACGAGAAAAAGACCCTCCACCGGGGCAAAATCGTCGCCTCGTTCGTCATCGGCACCCGGCGGGCCTTCGATTTCGTCGATAACAACCCGTTCATGGAGTTTCATCCCTCGGAGTACGTCAACGACCCGTACGTCGTGTCTCGCAACGGCAAGATGGTGGCCATCAACTCGGCCATCTCGATCGATCTCACCGGTCAGGTCTGCGCGGACTCCATAGGCACCCGAATCTACTCAGGCTTCGGCGGCCAGCTCGACTTCATTCGCGGCGCTGCGCGGTCGGAGGGGGGCGTTCCGATCATCGCTTTGCCGTCGACTGCGAAGGGCGGCGAGCTATCGCGGCTGGTGGACACCCTCGCCCCTGGATCGGGGGTGGTCACGACCCGCGCCGACGTCCACTACGTCGTGACTGAATACGGCATCGCGGACCTTTTCGGCCGCAGCATCAGGGAGCGTGCCCGTAGCCTGATCGACATCGCCCATCCGGACTTTCGCGAGCAGCTGGAGCATGCGGCCGCTGAACGTAAGCTGCTCTAAAATTAGGAATTAGGAATTGGGAATTAGGGATTAGGAATTAGGAATGAGGAATTTTGTCCACCTGTCCCTGGATCCAGAGGCTGCAATTTGACGGGATTTCCCGAGTTCAAGGTCGAAACGGCGGTTGTTCGTTGCGAACCGTCGGGCCGCGAGATCACGGTGGTCCATGGAACGAATCTGCTGGATGCCGTCCTCCAAATCGGGTTGGGGCTCGGCCAGTCGTGCGACGGAGTCGCCCTGTGTGGTTTCTGCAAGGTCAAGGTCCTCGATGGCCTCGAGAACCTGAGTC